>JAEZLU010000255.1 GCA_023415075.1 Bacillota bacterium | reverse complement strand
AGGCGAACCCTGGCGACCGAGGTTTTCCGGCGGCCAGTGCCATAGTAATTGACTATTGCCACTTTTCTCTTCCTCCTTCCGGCGCCTAGCGAACGTTGAGTTCGTAGGCTTCAGGCTTCTGGGCCTCGTGCGGATGGCTAGGTCCGCTGTACACTTTCAGCTTGCGGTACATCTGCCGACCGAGGGTGTTTTTCGGCATCATGCCTTTGATGGCAAGCTCGACCATTCTTTCCGGTTTCTCGGCCAGCATTTTGCCGGCTGTGGTGAAGGTCGTGCCGCCGGGATAGCCGGAGTGGCGGAAATAGGTTTTCTGCACAAGCTTGTTGCCGGTGAGGTGTACTTTGGCGGCGTTCACGACGATAACGTGGTCGCCGGTATCGACATGGGGCGTAAAGGTGGGTTTATGTTTGCCACGCAGAAGTTTGGCCGCTTCGGCAGCCAGCCGACCCAAGGTCTTGCCTTCGGCGTCGATGACATACCACTTGCGTTCCACAGTGGCTTGGTTGGCCATAAATGTCTTCATGCTTTCCCTCCTTGCAAAAGACGTTTCGACGGTGTGCGCTCCTTTTGAACCGTGAATTCCGGGGCTAAGGGAACCCATGGCAAAATTCGTCACGAAAATATTGTAATTTAAAGGGTTGTCAATGTCAAGGCTTTAACCTTGGCATAATCGCATTTTCCCTGATTTATTTTTCCCCGTTATACCGGCAATTATCGGCGTAAAAAACCTCTTTCAGATAAAGGCCCTGCGGTGGGGCGGTTATCCCGGCCCGGCCCCGGTCGCGCGACGCCAGGACGACCGCGAAATCGGCCGCCGTCAGTCGGCCGAGGCCGACGTCCACCAGCGTGCCCACAAGGTTGCGTACCATGTGGTAAAGAAAGCCGCTGCCGTGGAAAGAAAACTCGATCATCTCGCCCGCCTGGCGGCAGGAGGCGGCAAAGATCGTCCGCACCGGGCTCATCGGCGCGCCGCCGGCGGCCCGGAAGGCCGAAAAATCGTGACGGCCGACGATAAGCTGGGCGGCGCCGTCCATGACGGCTACATCCGGCCGATCGGCCTGACGCCAGGCGTAATTGCGCAGGAAAGGGTCGGATACGGCCCGGCAGTACAGCCGGTAGAGATAAATCTTGCTTGTGGCGGCGAAACGGGCGTGGAAGGCGGCTTCGACCTCTTCGGCCGTCGTCACCACGATGTCGTCAGGCAGGACGCTGCGGGCCGCCGGCACGATCCGCTCGGTCGGGATGCTGCCGCTGCTGGCGAAACTGATAACCTGGCCGTAGGCGTGAACGCCGGCGTCGGTACGGGCTGCACCGCTGATTTTCAGGGGTTGGGCGAAGATGCGGGCCAGCCTTTCCTCCAGCACCTGCTGGATAGTGAGGGCGTTGGCCTGGCGTTGAAAGCCGTGATAAGCCGTACCGTCGTAGGCCAGCGTCAGCTTCAGCTTGCGTTCCATTTCAGCACTCCCAAAAGAGCCAGCAGGGCCAGGACAGCGGCGAAGGCCGCCACGTCCCGGGCTGACAGGCGCAACTCCTTCATGCGGGTACGGCCGAGGCCGCCCCGGTAGCAGCGGGCTTCCATGGCCACCGCCAATTCGTCGGCCCGCCGGAAGGCGCTGATGAACAGCGGCACCAATAGCGGCACCATAGCCTTAGACCGCTTGACAAGGTTGCCTGAGGCGAAATCGGCGCCACGGGCCATCTGGGCCTTCATGATGCGGTCGGTCTCTTCCAGCAGGGTCGGGATAAAGCGGAGAGCGATAGTCATCATCATAGCCAGCTCGTGGGCCGGCAGACCCAAGCGGCGAAACGGGTTTAAAAGCCGCTCGATGCCGTCGGTCAACACGATAGGCGAGGTGGTGAATGTGAGGAGCGATGACACGACGATCAGGAATACCAGGCGGGCGGTCATCAGCCCTCCCTGGCGGACACCCTCCTGGGTTACTGTCAGCGGCCCCAGATGGTAAATAACCGTTCCCGGTGTCGTAAACAGGTGGATAAGCACGGTTATCACGATTATCAGCCATAGCGGCCTGAGCGACCGCAGCACCAGCCGCAGCGGCACGCCTGATAAAGCGATGGCCAGGGCGGCGAAGGCCGCCAGGGCCCCGTAGCCCAGATAGCTGTCAGCCAGAAAAATACCGCTGACGAACAGAATAGTGCCTATCAGCTTGGTGCGCGGGTCGAGCCGGTGAAGGAAGGAAGCGCCGGGAAAGTATTGGCCGAGGGTTATGTCTGTCAACATCAGCTTCGCCTCCTCAAAGCCGCCAGGATCGAGGCGGTGGCTTCCTCGGCCGTAAGGGCGGCCAGATCAACTGGCAAGCCCCGGCGGGCGAGGCCGGCCAGGAGGACGGTGACGGCCGGCACGTCAAGGCCGGCGGCCTGGAGAGTGGCCCGGCTTTCGCGGAAAACGGCCCGCGGCGGCCCGTCCAGGCTGATCTCGCCCTGGTGCATAACCACCAGCCGTTTTACCAGCCTGGCCACCTCCTCCATGTTGTGCGATATCAGGATGACGGTCATGCCTGTCGTCTCGTGCAGACGGACCACCTCGGCGAAAATCTCGTCGCGGCCCCGCGGGTCGAGGCCGGCCGACGGCTCGTCAAGCACAAGGTAGTCGGGGGCCAGGGCGATCACGCCGGCGATAGCCACCCGCCGCATCTGGCCGCCGCTCAGCCTGAACGGCGACCGTTTGGCAAAGTCGCCGTAATCGAGGCCGGCAAACGCCAGCGCCCGCCGGACCCTCGCCTCGACCTCCGCCGGCTCAAGTCCGAGGTTCCGCGGCCCGAAAGCCACGTCATCATAAACCGTCTCCTCGAACAGCTGATGCTCGGGGTACTGGAAAACCATGCCCACTTTGCGGCGGGCCTGGCGGGCGGCCTCGCCCTTGCCGGCGATTTCGACGCCGTCAACCGCCACCTTGCCGCCGCTGGGCTGCAGAAGGCCATTCATATGCTGGACAAGGGTCGACTTGCCTGAACCGGTATGGCCGATGATGCCGACAAACTCGCCCCGCTCCACGGTTAGGTTGATGTGTTTCAGGGCCGCCCGCTCGTAGGGCGTGCCCTTCATATAAATATAGCTGACATCCTGCAGGACTATCGACATAAAGCCACCGCCAGTTCATCCTCGGTGATTATGCCAGCCGGCACGTCAAGACCGGCCGCCCGCAGCCGCGCGGCAATGTCGGCGGCCAGCGGCACGTCGAGGCCTATTGCCTTCATCTTGGCCACCTCGGCAAATACCGCGGCCGGTTTGCCGTCCAGCGCCAGGCGGCCGCCGTCCAGCACCACCACCCGGTCGGCCTGCACCGCCTCCTCCATGAAATGGGTTATGTAGACGACCGTTATCCCCTCTTCCTTGTTAAGGCGGGTCACCGCCGCCAGCACTTCGCGACGGCCTAAAGGATCGAGCATGGCCGTCGGTTCGTCGAGCACCAGGCAGGCCGGCCGCATCGCCAGCACGCCGGCGATGGCCACCCGCTGCTTCTGGCCGCCGGACAACAAGTGCGGCCCGTGGTGGCGATAGTCGCTCATGCCGACAAGCGCCAGCGCCTCGGTCACCCGCACCCGGATGTCGGCCGGGTCGATGCCGAGATTCTCCGGCCCGAACGCCACATCCTCCTCAACCACGGCAGCAACGATCTGGTTATCCGGGTTCTGGAAGACCATCCCCACTTGCTGTCGGATGGCCCACAGGTTTTCCGGCCGGCTGGTGCTCAGCCCGCCTACAAGGCACTCGCCGCCAGTGGGCAGCAGCAGGGCGTTGAAATGCTTGGCCAGCGTCGACTTGCCGGAGCCATTGGTGCCGATAATGGCCACGAACTCGCCTTTGTTTATACTGATGCTGATATTGTCAAGCGCCATGACGGCCGCCCCTTCCGGGCCGGTGTAGGCATGGCACAACTTTTCCGTTCTTATCATCTCTCCCATAGGCTTGCTCCTTCAAAGTCAATTCTGCTTAAAAAGTCCATCTGCGGTGTCCCCGCCAAGGGGTAGGCCGCATTTCTAAGCGCTAAAGCGCCAAGAAATTGCGCACTTGCTCCTCAGCTGCTTGCTCGGCGTACACTTTTAGTACGCCTTCGCGGCGCGCTTCCGGTGCGCCTTGCAGCTGGAGCTTTTTAAGCAAAATCGGCATTAGGGCGGCCAATGGCCGCCCTCTTTTTTGTAACCGATTAAACTATAAACGAAAACCAGGCGACCAGCCAATTAAGCATTCTGTCACCTGGAAAGGCACCTAAACCAGTTCGATGATGGCCATCGGTGCGGCGTCGCCGCGGCGCGGCCCCAGCTTCAAAACACGGGTGTACCCACCCTGGCGGTCCTTATACTTGGGAGCGATTTCCTCAAAAAGCTTCTTGACGACTTCTTCATCCATGAGATAGGACAGGACCTGGCGGCGGGCATGGAGATCGCCCCGTTTGGCCAAAGTAATCATCTTGGCAGCCAGTTTGCTTATCTCTTTCGCTTTCGCGTCGGTTGTTTCAATACGCCCGTGCGCAAAGAAGGAAGTCAGTATGCTGCGAAACAGCGCCTTGCGTGCGCTGGCGTCGCGCCCCAATTTGCGATAGAACATGATTCACCCTCCCTCCTTTAGTCTTCGCTTTCGGCCAGCGATAGCCCGAGCTCGGCCAATTTTTTCTTGACCTCGTCCAAAGACTTGCGGCCCAGATTGCGGACCTTCATCATATCTTCCTCTGTCTTCTGAACCAATTCGGCAACCGTGTTGATGCCGGCCCGTTTCAGACAGTTATAGGAACGAACAGACAATTCCAGATCCTCGATGGTCATCTCCATCGTCTTGGCACCGGCCTCTTCGGCCGACTCGGTGAACGTTCCTGCGCCGCCCTCGTCCTCCGCCGCGACACCGGCGATGTTCTGGAACAGCTTCAGGTGGGCCACCATTACGCTGGCAGCCTTGCTGACCGCTTCCTCCGGCCGGATTGAGCCATCGGTCCAAATTTCCAGGGTCAGCTTATCATAGTCGGTGACGTTACCGACGCGGGTGTCGGTTACATTATAATTAACCCGCAGGATCGGCGAGAAGATCGAGTCGACGGGGATAACGCCGATAACATGGTCGGCCTTCTTGTTCTTGTCGGCCGGCACATAGCCGCGGCCGCGCTCCACCGTGATCTCCATCCTGAGCGTTGCGCCCGCGTCAAGCGTGGCGATGTGCAGCTCGGGATTCAGAATCTCCACATCCGGGTCGGCGATGATATCGCCGGCCGTTACCTCGCCTTCGCCCTGAGCCTCGATCCTCACGACCTTGGCCTCGTCGCCGTAAAGCTTGAGGTAAAGCTCCTTGAGGTTGAGAATTATGTCGGTAACGTCTTCCCGAACACCGGGAATAGTGGAAAACTCATGGAGGACGCCGTCAATCTTGACCGACGTCACCGCCGCCCCCGGCAGGGACGACAGGAGAATCCGCCGCAGGCTGTTGCCGAGGGTTATGCCATAGCCGCGCTCAAGCGGCTCGCAGACGAACTTCCCGTAGCGGTTGTCCTCGCTGATATCCACTATCTCGATCTTCGGTTTTTCGATTTCCATCATCCGGAAAAACCCTCCTCTTCGCGCAAACTACCACATTACGCCGTTTGGAATAATCGAGGGCGGATTAACGGGAGTACAGCTCGACAATGAAGTGTTCCTGCACCGGAACGTCGATTTCCTCCCGGGTAGGATAGCGCACCACCTTGCCGGTGAAAGCGTTGGCGTTGAGTTCGAGCCAGGCCGGTACCGTCTTGTGGCTGAGAGCTTCGGCAATCTCCTTGAAAGTAGGCGACTCTTTGCTCGCTTCCTTGACGGTGATGACACTGTCGGCCTTCACCAGGAAGGACGGGACGTCCACCTGCCGGCCGTTCACCAGGAAATGGCCGTGACGGACCAGTTGCCTGGCCTGGGTCCGGCTATCGGCAAAACCGAGGCGGTACACCACATTATCAAGCCGTCTTTCCAGCATGATGAGAAGGTTTTCGCCGGTAATGCCCTTCTGCCGTTCGGCTTTGGCGAAATAATTGCGGAACTGGCGCTCGAGGATGCCGTAAATGCGGCGGGCTTTCTGCTTTTCGCGCAGCTGGATACCGTACTCGGAAACCTTTTTGCGGGCCTGCTGCTGGCCGTGCTGGCCAGGCGCATAGCCGCGGCGCGAAAAAGCGCATTTATCGCTATAGCATCTATCGCCTTTCAGGTACAGTTTTGCCCCTTCACGGCGGCACTGTCTGCAAACAGCTTCAATATACCTTGCCATTCTTGTCTAACACCTCCCGAAATCCTTAGACTCTTCTGCGCTTGGGCGGACGGCAGCCGTTGTGAGGAATGGGCGTGACATCCTTGATGAGGTTGACTTCCAGACCGGCAGCCTGGAGCGAGCGGATTGCCGCCTCGCGACCGGCGCCCGGTCCTTTAACGAAAACCTCGATTTGTTTCATCCCATGCTCCATCGCTGCCTTGGCCGCCTGCTCGGCCGCCATCTGAGCCGCAAAAGGCGTGCTCTTGCGCGAGCCCTTGAAGCCCATGCCGCCGGCGCTGGCCCAGGAAATGGCGTTGCCCTTGGCGTCGGTGATCGTAACGATGGTATTATTGAAGGTCGAACGAATATGGGCCACGCCATACTCGATATTCTTGCGTTCCTTCCGCTTAGGTCTGGCCGCTGCTTTTTTGGCTACCAATCTATATCCCTCCTACTTAGTGGCCTTCCGCTTCACGCCGACAGTTTTCTTCGGCCCTTTGCGGCTCCGTGCATTAGTCTTGGTCCGCTGGCCGCGAACCGGCAAGCCGGCCCGGTGGCGTTTGCCCCGGTACGAGCCGATCTCGATAAGCCGCTTGATGTTGAGCTGCTCTTCCCGGCGAAGGTCGCCCTCCACCTTATAACCCTTGTCCAAGGCTTCACGGATTTTGGAAATCTCCTCCTCGGTAAGGTCGCGGGTCCGGGTATCGGGATTGATCCCGGTGGTGGCCAGAATCTCCTTGGAGAGAGTCAGGCCGATGCCATAGATGTATGTCAAAGCAATTTCGATCCGTTTGTCACGCGGCAAGTCTACTCCGGCAATACGTGCCATCCTTTTTGCACCTCCTAACCTTGTCTTTGTTTATGTTTTGGATTTTCGCAAATTACCATGACGTTGCCTTTACGTTTGATAATCTTGCACTTCTCGCATATGGGCTTGACAGACGGTCTAACCTTCATAACTCAAACCTCCTCTAGTCCCACTATTTAAAGCGGTAAGTGATACGACCGCGTTTCAGGTCGTATGGGGTAAGCTCCACCGTAACTTTATCTCCTGGCAAGATACGGATGAAATTCATCCTGATCTTGCCGGATATATGGGCCATAACCACATGCCCGTTATCCAGCTTGACCTGGAACATAGCATTGGGCAGAGCCTCGACAACGGTACCTTCCACCTCTATGACATCTTGCTTGGACATGCGCATCCCTCCTCGTCCGCATCACAACTGTCGGCGCCGGCGCAAGTATTCAGCACTGCCCGCACCTCGCGGTCGCTCACCTTGCTGCCGTCCGCGACCTTCGCCGCCACACCTTCGGCTACCACTTTTAGAACGCTGATATGCCGGACATTCTTCTTCTTCGGCCTTGCGGTCTCACGGCCCCGGCCATCCGCCACCAGGACGAACGACGGCGGGGCGAATCCCACCACCATATATAATCGTCCACAGTCGCGGCCGGCCGTCGATCTTACAACCTGACCAGGCATAATCCTGTCAACCGGCACGGAACTTCCCCCTACAATTTGGTCAAAATTTCCGGCCCGTCCTCGGTGATGGCGACGGTGTGTTCCCAGTGGGCCGACGGTTTGCCGTCCATCGTCACCACCGTCCATCTGTCCTCCAGCGTCCTTACTTCATGGGTGCCAAGGTTAATCATCGGCTCGATCGCCAGCGTCATGCCCGGCTTTAGCCGCGGGCCGCGGCCGGGGGGACCATAGTTGGGGATCTGGGGATCCTCATGCATGTTGCGGCCGATGCCATGACCGACATAGTCCCGCACCACCCCGAATCCGAATTGCTCGGCATGGAGCTGAACCGCATGGGAGATATCGCTGAGCCGGTTTCCCGCCACCGCCAGCTCCAGCCCTTTGGCCAAAGAGGCTTCGGTCACTTCGATGAGTTTCGCCACCTGGGCGTCGACCTCACCTACCGGCACGGTAATGGCAGCGTCCCCATTATATCCATTTATTACCGCCCCGATGTCAATACTTACATTATCTCCACTTTTAAGGCGCCTTAGTCCGGGGATGCCGTGCACCACCTGCTCGTTAACCGACGTACAGATGTTGCCCGGAAATCCGTGGTAACCCTTGAAAGCCGGGATGGCGCCACGGCTTTTGATATATTCTGCGGCAATATCATCCAGTTCCTGCGTCGTTACCTCAGGGGCGACCGCTTTTTTCACCTCGGCCAGGGCCCCGGCGGTAATCCGCCCGGCGTCACGCATATAGTTTAGTTCCCGCTCGGATTTTAAGATGATCATGCCGTCCCGCCCCGAAGGCTCTCCACAATCTCGCTGAACACATCGTCGATGCTCATCAGCCCGTCGATCCCGGTATAGAGCCCTTTCTCACGGTAGTAGCCGATAAGTGGCTGGGTCTGAGCCTGGTAAACCGCCAGGCGTTTTTTTACGGTTTCTTCAAGGTCGTCTTTGCGTTGGTAGAGTTCGCCGCCGCACTTGCTGCACACGCCGGCGGTCTCGGGTGGGTTGAAGACCATATGATAAGTGGCGCTGCACTGCTTGCATACCCGCCGTCCGGCCATCCGCCGCACAAGTTCGTCTTCGGCTACAACGATATTGATCACCCTTGTTAAGCGTACATCCATCTCGGCCAGTAGCGCGTCGAGAGCGGCCGCCTGGGCGAGCGTGCGGGGAAAGCCGTCGAGGATAAAGCCACGTTCGCAGTCGGGCTGTATCAATCTGGCCTTCACGATGGCGATTGTCACACTGTCAGGAACAAGCAGACCAGAATCCAAATACCTTTTGGCCTCAAGGCCAAGGGGCGTCCCCTCTTTCGCCGCCGCCCGAAAAATATCGCCGGTCGAAACCTGAGGGATACCATACTTCTCCACCAGCTTGGCCGCCTGCGTGCCTTTACCGGCACCCGGCGGTCCCATCAGCAGGATGATCATACAGCCCGCCTCCTACCTACTTCATGAAGCCCTGATAGTGGCGCATCAGGATAAGCGCCTCGATCTGCTTCATTGTATCGAGGGCCACGCCGACAACGATCAGGAGGGCGGTGCCGCCGAAATATACACCTTGGATATTGGTTGCCCAGACAACAACGTTAGGCAGAATGGCGATAAACGCGAGGAAGATGGCGCCAGCCAGCGTAATCCTGGTCATAACGCGATCTAAATAGTCGGCGGTCGGTTTGCCGGGCCGCAGGCCAGGGATGAAACCGCCGTATTTTTTCATATTCTCTGCCATATCCGATATATTCAGGGTAACCGCCGTGTAGAAATAGGTGAAGAAGATTATGAGCAGCGCGTACAGAGTGGTGTTTAGAATCGAGCCCCACGCGAACAACTCGGCCACCGACTTCACCCAGCCGACATCGATAAACTGGGCAATGGTTACCGGGAACATCAGCACGGATGACGCAAAGATGATGGGAATAACGCCCGCCTGGTTGACTTTCAGGGGAATGTGGGTCGAATGACCGCCGTACATCTTGCGGCCGACCACGCGCTTGGCGTACTGCACGGGAATCTTGCGCTGGCCCTGCTGGATGGCGATGACAAACACGATCATCGCCACAGCGATTATCACGAACAGCACCACGTTGAAATAGTTGATGGTGCCAGCCTTCAGGTACTGGTAAATCACGCTCAGACCGTCGGGCAACCGGGAAACGATGCCGGCAAAGATGATGAGCGAAATACCGTTGCCGATGCCCTTCTCGGTGATTTGCTCGCCGAGCCACATCAGGAACGTGGTGCCGGCGGTAAGGGTTATGGCGATGAGAAGAATCGAGCCGATCCCGGGGTTCACGATGGCCACCTTCAGGCCAAAGGCCATACCGATAGCCTGAACGAATCCGAGAAGCACGGTGCCGTAACGGGTAATCTGGGTAATCTTCTTGCGGCCCTCGTCGCCCTCTTTGGCCCACTGCTCGAACTTCGGCACTACTACGGTGAGTAGCTGCATGATGATCGAAGAGTTGATGTACGGGGTGATACTCATGGCAAAGATCGAGAACTTGCTTAGGGCGCCACCGGAGAATAAGTCCAGCAGCCCGAACAGGTTGCCCTGCTGGAAGAGCTGCTCGATCATTGACGCGTTGACGCCAGGCACCGGAATGTGCGTACCGGCGCGGAACACGAAAAACATCATGAGCGTGAACGCGACCTTCTGCCTGAGTTCAGGAATTTTGAGCACATTCGATAGGGCCGAAAGCAACTAGATCACCTCTACTTTGCCGCCGGCGGCCTGGATTTTTTCCACAGCGGACTTGGTAAATCCGTTGGCTTTAACCGTCAGGGCCTTTTCCAGTTCACCGCTGCCAAGGATCCGGATGCCGTCGCGCACGTTCTTGATGACCCCTGTTTCCACCAGGAGAACAGGATCCACCACCGTGCCGGCGTCGAACCGGTTAAGCTCCCGCACGTTGACCTCGGTATACTCCTTGCCGAATTTATTGTAGAAACCGCGCTTGGGCAAGCGGCGGTAAATGGGCATCTGGCCGCCTTCGAACCCGGGACGGACACCGCCGCCGGTGCGGGCGTTCTGGCCCTTGTGCCCCTTGCCGGCCGTCTTGCCGAGACCCGAACCAAGGCCGCGACCGACACGGGTGCGCTCCTTCTTCGAGCCGGGCGCCGGTGATAACTCGTGCAACTTCATGAGGCAGCACCTCCTACGATTAGTCTTGTACTTCTTCCACCTTCACCAGGTGGACAACCTTGCGGACCATTCCGCGGATGGCCGGGGAATCTTCCTGCAGAACCGAGCTGTTGGTTTTGCCGAGACCCAGCGCCTTTACGGTGGCGCGCTGATCTTCCTGCCGGCCAATCAGGCTGCGGGTAAGCGTTATCTTGAGTTTAGCCATGGCCTTTCCTCCTTAGCCCAAAAGTTCCTGTGTCGTCTTGCCCCGAAGCTGCGCGACCTGCTCGATGCGTTTCAGCTGATCGAGACCTTTCAAGGTCGCCCGCACCATATTATTGGCGTTGGACGAACCGAGCGATTTCGTGAGAATGTCGTGGATGCCGGCAAGCTCGAGGACCGCACGGACGGGGCCGCCGGCGATAACGCCGGTACCTTCGGAAGCCGGCTTCAAGAGCACCTTGCCGGCGCCGAAAACGCCAACCGACTCATGAGGAATGGTCGTGCCGGTAAGCGGAACCTTGATAAGGTTCTTCTTGGCGTCCTCGACACCCTTGCGGATAGCCTCAGGCACCTCCGAAGCCTTGCCTAGGCCGGCGCCAACATGGCCGTTGCCGTCGCCCACGACCACCAGCGCGCTGAAGGAAAAGCGCCGGCCGCCTTTTACGACCTTGGCAACCCGGTTTATAAAAACGACTTTTTCTTTAAGGTCGAGACTCGAGTAGTCAATCCTGGCCATTCATTTCCCTCCTTTTCGCCTAAAATTCAAGGCCCGCTTCACGCGCCGCCGCGGCCAAAGCCGCCACCCGGCCATGATAAATATAGCCACCGCGATCGAATACAACCTGTTTGATGCCCTTGTCCAAAGCCTTCTTGGCGATGGCAGCCCCTACCGCCTTGGCGGCCGGGAGGTTACCACCGTACTCCAGCTTGATATCCTTGTCAAGGGTGCTTGCCGCCACCAGCGTGGTGCCGGCTTCGTCATCGATAATCTGAGCATATATGTTGTTCAGGCTGCGGAATACGTTGAGACGCGGTTTTGCCCCCGTCCCGGAGAGACTTTTGCGCAGCCGAAGGTGCCGTTTCTTCCTGGCGTCGTTCTTGCTCTTACGCAGCAAGGTGTTCACTCCTTTCCGTTAAGCTTACTTCTTGCCTTTACCGCCGGCCTTGCCTACCTTACGGCGGACGACTTCGCCCTCATACTTGATGCCTTTGCCCTTATAAGGCTCAGGCTCACGGAAAGAGCGGATCTTGGCGGCAAGAGCGCCGACAGCCTCTTTATCAGTCCCCGACACGACAATCCGGTTGGGAGCGGGAACATCGATCGTGATGCCTTTAGGCGGATCAACCTCGACCGGATGGGAAAACCCGAGCGTCAGGTTGAGCTTATTGCCGGCCTTGGCGGCCCGGTAGCCCACGCCGGCGATTTCCAGCGTCCGCGAGAAGCCCTGGGTCACCCCGGTGACCATATTCGCCACAAGCGTACGGGTCAGGCCGTGGAGTTGCTTATGGACCTTCTCTTCGGAAGGCCGCTTGATGACAACTGTATTGGCATCCATTTCAACGATCATTTCTTTCGGTATGGACCGGGACAGTTCGCCTTTGGGTCCCTTGACCGAAACCACGTTGCCGTCGACCTTGACGGTCACGCCAGCGGGGATCGTGATAGGCATCCTACCTATTCTCGACATTTGTGCACCTCCTAGTTCGAAAACTTCCTACCAGACGTAAGCGATAACTTCGCCGCCCAGACCTTCCTTGCGGGCTTGCTTGTCGCTCATGATGCCCCTGGAAGTCGAAATGATGGCGATGCCGAGGCCGCCGAGCACCCGCGGCAGCTGATCGTTCTTGGCGTAGACCCTCAGGCCCGGCTTCGAAATCCGCTTGATGCCGGTGATAACCTTCTCGCGGTTTGCGCCGTACTTCAGGGCAACCTTGATGGTTCCCTGCTTGCCGTCGCCGACAACCTCATAATCCTTCACAAAGCCCTCGCTCTTCAAAATCTCAACGATGGCCTGCTTGATCTTTGATCCGGGGATTTCCACTTTATCGTGATAAACCGAATTTGCATTGCGTATACGCGTCAGCATATCGGCAATAGGATCGGTCATTACCATTGCCTATAACCTCCCTTCGGTTGCTTTTACCAACTAGCTTTTGTCACGCCGGGAATAGCGCCTTGGTAGCTGAGTTTCCGGAAGCAAATCCGGCACATCTCAAACTTGCGCAGATATCCGTGCGGGCGACCACAAAGCTTGCAGCGATTATACTTGCGGACCTTAAACTTCGGTTCGCCTTTCCACTTCTCGATAAGCGCCTTCTTGGCCACAACTTTCCCTCCTCTTTACGCAGCGCTGAACGGCATGCCCATCAGTTTCAGAAGCTCCCGCGCCTCTTCGTCCGATTTGGCGGTAGTAACGACGATGATATCCATGCCGCGGATCTTATCAACCTTGTCGTAATCGATCTCCGGAAAAATAAGTTGCTCCTTGATGCCGAGGGTGTAATTACCCCGTCCGTCGAAAGCCTTCGGGCTAACTCCGCGGAAGTCGCGGACCCGCGGCAGAGCGACGTTGAACAGCTTATCCAGGAACTGATACATCCGTTCGCCGCGCAGAGTAACCTTGGTCCCTATCGCCATACCTTCACGAATCTTAAACGCCGCGATAGACTTCTTGGCCCGGGTCACCACCGGCCGCTGGCCGACGATGGTCATCAGGTCGTTCACGGCGGCATCAAGCGCCTTGGGATTGCCTACTGCCTCGCCCACGCCCATGTTCACGACTACCTTCTCGATCTTGGGGATCTCCATAACGTTCTTGTAGCCGAACTTCTCCATAAGGGCCGGGGCGACTTCCTTCAAAAACTTGTCTTTCAATCTGGCCATAGCTAGTTACCTCCTTTCTGCGCGTCTACTTATCCTTGTCGATGATTTCGCCGCAGTGCTTGCAGCTGCGGGCAAAGCCGCCGGCGGCGATCGCCGTCTTTCTGATGCGGGTCGGCTTGTCGCAGGCCGGGCAAACCAGCATGGCCTTGGACGAGGACAGCGGCGCTTCCTTCACCAGGATACCGCCCTGAGGCGTCTTCTGGGTCGGTTTAGCGTGACGCTTAACCTTATTGACACCCTCGACGATAATCTTGCCTTTTTTCGGCAGCGCCTCGATTATCTTGCCCTTCTTGCCCTTGTCTTTGCCGGACAGGATGAGCACGGTGTCGCCTTTTCTAACATGGAGTTTAACGCTCTCGGACATCTTTTGGACACCTCCTCAAACAGCTAGATAACTTCCGGCGCCAGCGATACGATCTTCATGAAATCCTTATCGCGCAGTTCCCGGGCCACCGGCCCAAAAATACGGGTGCCGCGCGGGCTCTTATCGTCCTTGATGATCACCGCGGCATTCTCGTCGAACTTAATATACGAGCCGTCAACGCGACGCAAACCTTTCTGCGAACGAACGACAACCGCTTTAACAACGTCGCCCTTCTTGACCACGCCGCCGGGTGTGGCGTCCTTCACAGTGGCCACGATAATATCGCCGATGTTGGCATAGCGGCGATAGGAGCCGCCCATGACTCTGATGCACAGAATCTCCTTGGCGCCGGTATTATCAGCAACGTTAAGCCTGGTCTCTTGTTGGATCATCGTATTCCCTCCTTTGCACGGCAAAACCGGCTCAGACTACGCGTCCGGCCTACTTCGCCTTTTCCAAAATCTCGACAACGCGCCAGCGCTTATCCTTCGACAGCGGCCGGGTTTCCATAATCTTAACGGTATCGCCTACATGGCTCTCGTTGTTCTCGTCATGGGCCTTGAACTTGGTAGTCGTCTTGACCGGTTTATTGTAGAGGGTATGCCGCACCAGACGCTCCACGGCAACCACTACCGTCTTCTGCATCTTATCGCTGACAACTTTACCAATCCGAACCTTGCGTTCGTTTCTTTCCTCCGTCACCTTTCCTAGCCCTCCTTCCGACTTGTGCCTAGACACTATAGCCGGCTGTCCCCAAACGTCGCCTAGCTATGCTCGTTTTGGTCCAGCCTAAATCTTCTGCCACCTTAAGCCTGCTTAGTCTGCAGCTCGCGCTCGCGCTGGATGGTCTTAATGCGGGCAATCGACTTCTTGACTTCCTTGATCCGCATCGGGTTTTCCAGCTGACCGGTAGCGTGCTGGAAGCGCAGGTTGAACAGTTCATCCTTGAGGCCGACCAGCTTCTGGTCAAGCTCATTCAGGCTCATATCGCGAATCTCTTTTGCCTTCATTGTACTTCACCACCCGTTTCTTCGTGGCCCTCGGCCACTTCATCCTTACGGACGAACTTGGTCTTGATGGGCAACTTGTGGGCAGCAAGACGCAGGGCCTCTTTGGCCAGCTCTTCAGGCACGCCGGCGAGTTCGAACATAACGCGGCCGGGTTTCACGACCGCTACCCAGTACTCGGGCGAGCCCTTGCCGCTACCCATGCGGGTCTCGGCCGGCTTGGCGGTAATCGGCTTATCGGGGAAAATCTTGATCCAGACCTGGCCGCCACGCTTGATATAACGGGTCATGGCGATACGGGCCGCCTCGATCTGGCGGTTGGTGATCCAGGCCGGCTCGAGAGCCGCCAGGCCAAACTCGCCGTGGCTGACGGTGTTGCCCTTATTAGCTTTACCGGTCATACGACCGCGGAACTGTTTACGATGTTTTACCCGTTTCGGCAATAACATTACATATCGCTCCCTTCGGCAGGGGCGGCAACGTCCTTCTTGGCAGGCCGGCGGGGCGGCCGCTTGGCTTCGGCAGCCTCGGGCCTGGCTTCGGCCTTGAACTCCGGCCGTGCTTCGCCCTTGGGAGCCTGGGGCAGGACTTCGCCCTTATAGATCCAAACCTTGACGCCGATGCGGCCGTAGGTCGTTTTGGCCTCAGCCGTACCATAGTCGATGTCGGCTCTGAGAGTATGCAGCGGTATGCTGCCCTCGCGGTAGCTTTCGGTACGGGCGATTTCGGCGCCGCCGAGGCGACCGCCGACCATAACCTTGATACCCTTGGCGCCCATACGCATAGTGCGACCCACCGACTGCTTCATAGCCCGGCGGAAAGCGATGCGCTTCTCGAGTTGGGCGGCAATATTCTCGGCCACCAGCGTGGCGTCGAGCTCTGCCTGCTTGATCTCGGCGATGTTGACGTCAACAGCCTTGTCGATCAGCGCCTTGAGGTTCTTCTTCAGTTCCTCGATGCCGGCACCGCCGCGGCCGATAACCATACCCGGCTTGCCGGTATGAATGGTCACCTTCACGCGGTTGGCGGCCCGCTCTATTTCCACCCGGGAAACCCCGGCGGCGTACAACTTGTTCTTGATAAAATTACGAACCTTGATATCCTCGTGGAGAAGTTTCGCATAATCCTTGTCAGCGAACCACTTGGCGTCCCAGCTCTTGATCACGCCGATCCTTAGACCATGCGGATTGACTTTTTGACCCACTCTCTTTCCCTCCTTCGCCGCTTATCTTTCTTTTACGACTACCGTCACGTGACTCGACCGCTTCAGGATTTTGAAGGCCTGGCCGCGGGAGCGCGGATGGATGCGCTTTAAAGTCGGGCCCTGGTCGGCGTAAGCGGCGGCGACATAGAGCTTATCGGAATTCATATCGTAGTTGTGCTCGGCATTGGCGACCGCCGACTTGAGCACCTTCTCGACGACTTCGGACGCAGCCTTTGGCGTGTGCTTCAAAATAGCGAACGCCTCGCCGACATTCTTGCCGCGGATGAGGTCGATGACGATGCGGACTTTTCGCGGCGAAATCCGAATGTATTTGGCAATTGCCTTGGCTTCCATTTTAAACCCCCTCTCGGTCGGCTACTTCAGAGCCGTGGTTCTTTCGGTATGGCCGCCGTGCCCCCGGAAAGTACGGGTCGGCGCAAACTCGCCCAGTTTGTGACCTACCATGTCCTCGGTGACATACACCGGCACATGCTTGCGGCCGTCGTGCACCGCGATGGTGTGGCCAACAAAGTTGGGCAGGATGGTCGACGCCCGCGACCAGGTCTTGACGACCTTTTTCTCGTTCTTGGCGTTCATTGCTTTTATCTTCTTCAGCAGGCTCTCGTGCACATACGGGCCCTTTTTAATTGATCTTGACACCTTCCAGGCCTCCCTTCGCTATGCCTTATTTCGTCCTTCTCTTGACAATCAGCCGGTCAGAAGGCTTCTTGCCGCGGGTTTTGGCGCCCATGGCGTGGTGGCCCCAAGGCGTAACCGGATGCTTGCGGCCGACAGGCGAACGGCCTTCGCCACCGCCGTGCGGATGGTCGATCGGGTTCATCGCCACGCCGCGGTTGGCGGGACGGATGCCCAGCCAGCGGGAACGGCCGGCTTTGCCGACGGTGACATTCTCGTGTTCCAGGTTGCCCACCTGGCCGATGGTAGCCTTGCAGTTCACATGCACCTTGCGGAGTTCGCCCGACGGCAGGCGAAGCAGCGCGTGGCCGCTCTCCTTGGCCATCAGCTGGGCGCCGGCGCCGGCGCTGCGGACAAGCTGCCCGCCCTTGCCGATCTTCATCTCGATATTGTGGACCGTCGTGCCCACCGGAATATCCTGGAGGGCGAGGGCGTTGCCGACTTTGATGTCGGCGCCTTGACCGCTCTGGATGGTGTCGCCGACCTTCAGGCCGTTCGGCGCCAGGATGTAGCGCTTCTCGCCGTCGGCGTAGTGGAGAAGGGCGATACGGGCCGAGCGGTTGGGATCATACTCGATGCTGGCAACCTTGGCCGGCACGCCGTCTTTATCACGCTTGAAATCGATTATCCTGTATAAACGCTTATGGCCCCCGCCCTGGTGGCGCACCGTCAGGCGGCCCTGCTGATTGCGGCCGCCGTGCTTGTGCAGGCGCTCGGTCAGCGACTTTTCCGGCTTGGCGGTGGTGATCTCGTCGAAGCTGGCCACCGTCATGAACCGACGTCCAGGAGCGTAGGGTTTAAAGGACTTTACTGCCATTGATGTCCCTCCTCAAAACCTCTTATAAGCCTTCGAAGAACTCAATAGTTTGGCCGGGCGCCAGCTTAACGATGGCTTTCTTGTAATCCGGGCGTTTACCTTGAGTTCGGCCCATCCGCTTGGTTTTGCCCATGACGCGGATGGTATTGACGTCAAGCACCTTCACCTTGAAGATCTGCTCGACCGCCTGGCGAATCTCGACCTTGTTGGCTTTGAGCGGCACAACGAAGGTGTATTTATTGTCGGCCATCATCGCCGTCGCTTTCTCGGTGATGAGGGGACGGATCAGGATGTCGCGCGCACTCATTACGCCAACACCTCCTCTATCTTGCTGACCGCGTCTTTGGTGATGAGAATCTTGTCATGGTAGAGAAGATCGAGCACATTGAGACCGAGCGAATTGATGCTCTTCACGCCGGGGATGTTGCGGGCCGATTTCTCGACATTCTCGCTCACCTCGTCCATGATGATCAGCGCCTTGTCGTCGCCGACCTTCAGGTCGTCCAGCATCTTGACGACGCTCTTGGTCTTGGGCTCCTTGAAGCTGATGTCTTCCATCACTAAGAGCTCGCCGGCCTGAACCTTGGCCGACAGGGCCGACTTGATGGCCAGACGGCGGGCCTTGCGCGGCATCGAGAAGGCGTAGCTGCGGGGCAGCGGGCCAAATACCGTGCCGCCGCCTACCCACAGTGGCGAGCGGATGCTGCCGGACCGGGCCCGGCCGGTGCCTTTCTGGCGCCAGGGTTTCCTGCCGCCGCCGCGGACCAAACCTTTAGTCTTGGTGGAAGCCGTGCCCAGGCGCTGGTTGGCCTGCTGCATAACGACCGCCTGGTGAAGTACGGCCTCGTTCACTTCCACGCCGAACACGCTGTCGTTCAGCTCTATTTCGCCGGTCTTCTTACCGGACATGTTATACACTGCAACTTTCGGCATATCTTAGTCCTCCTTTCGCGTCCGGGAGCAGATTATTTTCCCGGTTTTACCGTGTCCCTGATAACCACGAAGCTACCCCGCGGTCCGGGAACGGCGCCCTTGATGAGAATCAGGTTGCGGGCCTGGTCGACCCTGGCGACCTTCAGACGCTGCACGGTAACCCGGTGCCCGCCCATCCGGCCGGGGAGTTTCTTGCCTTTGAAAACCTTGCCGCCGCCGCCGCTCGTACGGGTCCCGATGGTGCCCGGTTCGCGGTGGGACTTGGAGCCGTGAGCCATCGGCCCACGGGCGAAATTATGGCGTTTGATGCCGCCGGCAAAGCCTTTGCCCTTGGCGGTGCCGCTGACGTCCACCAGTTCGCCTTCGCTGAACGCGTCGACGCCGACCACATCGCCGACCTTATACTCGGGAGCGGTCGGCAGGCGGAGCTCGCGAATGAATTTGACCGGTTTGACGCCAGCCTTAGCAAAATGGCCTTTCAGCGGCTTGGTGACCTTTTTATCCTTAACAGTGCCAAAGCCCAATTGCACCGCGTTATAGCCGTCGGTCTCAACAGTCTTGCTCTGCAGGACGACGCTGTTGCCGGCCTCCACGACGGTAACCGGGATAACCTCGCCCTTCTCAGTGAAAATTTGCGTCATACCGAGTTTCTTGCCCAAAATACCTTTAGCCATGAGTGCCACCTCCTCCTACAGCTTGATCTCTATGTCCACGCCCGCCGGCAGATCGAGGCGCATCAGCGCGTCGACCGTCTTCGAGGTCGGCTCAACGATGTCAATAAGACGCTTGTGGGTTCTCATCTCGAACTGCTCGCGCGAATCCTTATTGACATGGGGTGAACGTAGGATCGTAAAAATATTTTTCTCGGTGGGAAGAGGGATAGGACCGGAAACCATAGCGCCCGTGCGCTTGGCCGTATCGACGATCTTCGCCGCGCTGGCGTCAAGCGCCTTGTGATCATAAGCCTTCAAACGAATGCGGATTTTTTGTTGCTTAGCCATTTATTTTCCTCCTTATCGCCCGGTTTCGGGAATCGGACATTCTCAATGGAAGTTTCCCCGCCTGAGCGGGCAACATCCCATCTCATCGCGTTAGGCGAAAGCGCGCTTCCGCCGGGAAAGAGCATTGTCCGGGCAGGGCGGCTTCAAAAGCCGTCCCGCCCGAACGCTTTGCACTACTATTCCTGGATCGCGGTGACGACGCCGGCGCCGACAGTGCGGCCGCCTTCGCGGATGGCGAAACGCAGGCCTTCCTCGATGGCGATCGGCGTGATCAGGGCGATATTCATCTGGATGTTATCGCCGGGCATTACCATTTCCACGCCCTCCGGCAGGGTCACCA
>JAEZLU010000171.1 GCA_023415075.1 Bacillota bacterium | reverse complement strand
CTCCGCTTCAACCTCCGCCAGCCGATCACCGGCGTGACCGGCGAGATGGGCGAGGTGGCGGCCAAGATCAACGAGCTGGCGGCCGCCCTCGGCGATGCCCGCACGCTCAGCGAGAATATCATGGAGAGCATGGCCGACGGCATTATTGCCGTCGACACCACCGGCCGGATAACCGCCTTCAACCGGGCGGCCGAGAAGCTGACAGGCTTCACCGCCCAGGAGGTCATCGGCCGCTATTACGCCGACCTGTTCGCCCAGGACGCCGACTTTAACAGCCGACTGCTGGAAACCCTCCGCACTGGCGAGCCGTACCTCGGCAGCAAGCTCGAGTACCCGATAAGGCACGGCAAGCTGTGGATCAGCGTGTCGACGTCGATGCTCCGCGATATAAACGGCAACATCCTCGGGGCGGTCGTCGTCTTCGAGGACCTGACCGAGCGCAAGCGGCTGGAGGAGCAGGTCAGCCGGGCCGACCGGCTGGCGACCCTTGGCGAGCTGATGGCCGGCGTGGCCCACGAGATCCGCAACCCGCTCACGAGCATCAAGGGCTTCCTGCAGTATTTCCAGAGCGCCGGCAGTGACGAGGAACGGGCCCTCTACCTGCCTATGCTGATGCGGGAAGCCGACCGCATGAACCGGATAATCGAGACGTTGCTGTATTTCGCCCGGCCCTGCCAGGAGAGGGCGGTGCCGACCGACCTGGCCAGGGTGCTCCAGGACACGCTCATCCTCCTGCAGAGTCAGGCCAAGAGCCACGGGATAATCTTCGACATCCGCATCGAGGACGAGCTGCCGCCGGTGACGATCGACGACGAGCAGTTCAAGCAGGTCTTCCTCAACCTGCTGATAAATTCGCTGCAGGCGATGGACCACGAGGGGATGATCAGGGTAAGCGCCCGCTACCTCGCGGCCAGCGACGAGGTCGAGGTGGCTTTCGCCGACAGCGGCCCGGGGTTCCCGGCCGCTATCCGTGACAAGGTGTTCGACCCCTTCTTCACCACCAAGCAGACCGGCACCGGCCTGGGGCTGGCGGTCGCCCAGCGGATTATCGCCGCCCGCGGCGGCCGCATCGAGATCGAGGACAACCCGGACGGCGGGGCCATCGTCAGGGTGGTCATCCCGCGGGTCTTTAAACAGGGGGAATTGGTAAATGACGGCGAAGATACTGGTTGTTGACGACGAGGAGAGCGTCCGGGCCATGCTCGGGCTGGTGCTGCGGAGCGAAGGCTACGAGGTGCTGACAGCCGACAACGGCGAACAGGCCCTGGAAATCGGTCGTCGCGAGCAGCCCGACGTCGTCCTGATGGATATCCGCATGCCGAAGATGGACGGTATGACCGCTTTCCGCATCCTCCGCCAGGAGCAGTCGGCCATGGCGGTCATCCTGATGACGGCCTTCGCCACCGTCGACAAGGCGGTCGAGGCGATGAAGGCCGGCGCTTACGACTATATCATCAAGCCTTTCAACATCGACGAGGTGAAGATACTGCTGCGGCGGGCGGTGGAAAACCGCCGGCTGGCCTTCGAGGCCAAGCTGCTGCGCCAGGAGCTGTCGGCCCACTACAGCCTGAGCCGGGTTTTGACGGCATCGCCGCGGATGCGGCGGGTCTACGACACGGTCGTCAAGGTGGCGCCCACCCAGGCCACTGTGCTCATTACCGGCGAGAGCGGCACCGGCAAGGAGCTGATGGTCAACACCATCCATTATAACAGCCCACGGGCCAACGGCCCGCTCATCAAGGTCAACTGCAGCGCCCTGCCAGAAACGCTGCTGGAGAGCGAGCTGTTCGGCCACGAGAAGGGGGCCTTCACGAGCGCCGCCGCCCGGCGGATCGGCCGCTTCGAGCTGGCCGACAAGGGGACGCTGCTGCTCGACGAGATCGGCGAGATGCCGATGTCCGTCCAGGTGAAGCTCCTCCGGGTGCTACAGGAGCGGGAGTTCGAGCGGGTGGGCGGCAGCCAGACCATCAAGACCGATATGCGAGTGATCGCCGCCACCAACCGCTCGCTGCCGGAGCTGGTGGCCAGAGGCGAGTTCCGCGAGGACCTCTACTACCGGCTGGCGGTGGTGACGGTGGAGATGCCGCCGCTCCGCGAGCGGCGGGAAGATATCCCGCTCCTGGCCCGCCTGTTCCTGCAGAAGTTCGCCCAGGAGGCCGGGCGGGAACTTGACGACTTCGACCCCGAGGCCCTGGCCCTGCTGGAGGGCTACCGCTGGCCGGGCAATATTCGCGAGCTTTCGAACGTCGTCGAGCGGGCGGTGATAATGAGCACCGGCCGGATGATCTTCCCCGAGGACCTGCCGCCCCAGCTGGCGCCGGCGGGCGACCGCGGCCACGGGCCGGGGACGTCGTCCTGGCAGGGCAAGAGCCTGCGGGACATCGTCAAGAATACCGAATGCGCGATGATCCGCGAGGGGCTGCGCCGCAACAAGGGCAACCGGATGAAGACGGCCCGCGACCTCGACATGAGCCGGCGGGCCCTCCAGTATAAGATCGAGGAGTACAACCTGGCGGCCGAGGGCGAGGAATGATGCTGCGCAAAGTTTAGGCGGCCGCCGCGCAAAGTTTAGGCAGTTTTTCTAGAAAGTTGTCGTCGATAACCAAATAAGGGGCTGCCGGAGCCCATAAACAGACCACCGTGCCAGAAAAAATTTTTTGGCACGGTTTTTGCGTTTTATGACACCGGAAAGTAAAATTCCCGGAAAAGGAGGATGCGCAATTGAGCAAGGTATGCGAACTTAAGGAGGCGCTGACGGCCGTCAAGGACGGAGCCACCATCATGGTGGGCGGCTTCCTGGGCGTGGGCACGCCGGCCACCGTCATCGACGGCCTGGTGGAAAGGAAGGTCAAGGACCTGACCCTCATCTGCAACGACACGGCGACGCCGGAGATCGGCGTCGGCAAATTCGTCGTCGGCCGCCAGCTGAAGAAGGCCATTGTCTCCCATATCGGCACCAATCCCGAGACCGGCCGCCAGATGATGGCCGGCGAACTGGACGTCGTCCTGACGCCCCAGGGCACGCTGGCCGAGCAGATCCGCGCCGGCGGCGCCGGTCTGGGCGGAATACTCACGCCGACCGGCGTGGGCACGGTGGTGGCCGAAGGCAAGGAGGTGCTGACGGTCGGCGGCCGGCAATTTCTGCTGGAGCTGCCGCTCCGGGCCGACGTCGCCCTGCTGAAAGCCGCCAGGGCCGATAAGGCCGGCAACCTCGTGCTGCGGCGCAGCGCCCGCAACTTCAACCCGATCATGGCCCTGGCCGCCGACGTCGTCATCGCCGAGGCCGAAGAGATCGTCGAGGTGGGGGCGATCGACCCGGACGAAATCATGGTTCCCGGGGTACTGGTCGACTTCATCGTACACGGCAAAGGGGGAACCGCCAATGGCTAGCGCCAAGGAAATCATCGCCCGCCGGGTGGCGGCCGAGCTTAAGGATGGGGAGCTGGTCAACCTGGGCATCGGCCTGCCGACCCTCGTGCCCAACTACCTGCCGCAGGACGTGTCGATCATCCTACAGTCCGAGAACGGCTTCGTCGGCCTCGGCCCAGTGACGACCGCCGATCCCGACCTGACGAACGCCGGCGGCGCGCCGGCCGGGATAATCGCCGGCGGCGCCACTTTCGACAGCTTCATGTCCTTCAACCTCATCCGTGGCGGCCACGTCGACGCCACCGTCCTGGGGGCGCTGCAGGTGGACGAGCAGGGTAACCTGGCCAACTGGATGGTGCCCGGCAAGATGGTGCCGGGAATGGGCGGGGCGATGGATCTCGTCGTCGGCGCCAAGAAGGTCATCGTGGCCATGGAGCACACTGCCAAGGACGGCAGCCCCAAGATTCTGAAAAACTGCACGCTGCCGCTCACCGGCAAAGGCGTGGTATCGCTCATCATCACCGAACTGGGCGTTATCCGGGTCACCCCGGCCGGCCTGGTACTCGAGGAGACGGCCCCCGGTGTCAGCGCCGCCGACGTCGCTGCCGCCACCGAGGCCAAGCTCATCGTCAGCGATAAGCTGATCACCATGAAAAACTAAAGCAAAAAAGAGGAGCGTGAGTTACCTTGCAAACCCAAAAGCAGCCCGCGGTTAAGTCCGAGGAAATGGGCGCCCTGGCCCGCCTGGGCGCCTCGCTGGCCGATTGGAGCGAGCGCTGGTTCCCTGATGCCTACGTTTTCGCGGCCATCGCCGTCGCTATTGTCGCCGCCGCCGCCCTGGCGATGGGCCGGACGCCGATGCAGATCGGCGTCGACTTCGGCAAATCGTTCTGGAGCCTCATCCCCTTTACCATGCAGATGGCCTTCGTGGTCATCGGCGGCTATATTGTCGCCGTGGCCCCGCCGGTCAAGAAACTGGTCGTCTCCCTGGCCACCTTCCCGAAAACGCCGAAAGTCGCTGTAGCCTATGTGGCCTTCGTGGCAATGATCGCATCTTTACTTAGCTGGGGCTTCAGCCTGATCTTCGCCGGCATCCTGACCCGCGAGGTCAGCAAACGGGTCGCCGGCATCGACTACCGGGCGATGGGCGCCGCCGCCTACCTCGGTCTCGGCAGCATCTGGGCCCTCGGCCTGTCGTCGTCGGCCGCCCTGCTGATGGCCACCAAAGCCTCCATCCCGCCGGCCCTCTACAAGATAAGCGGCACCATCCCCCTCGAGGAAACGCTGCTCACCTGGCAGAACCTGGTGATGATCGTCGTCCTGGTCATTCTGTCGGTCTGGATCTGCTACGTCTCCTGCCCGCCCGCCGACAAGGCCAAGACGGCCGAGATGGTCGGTATCCGTTACGCCGACGAAAAAGAGGAGGAAATCGGCAAGGCCCAGACCCCTGGCGAATACCTCGAATACAGCCCGATCCTCACGATCATCGTCGTCATCCTCGGTGTCCTCTATCTGGTGAACACCTTTATGACCAAGGGCGGCCTGGCGGCCATGGACCTTAACGTATACAACTTCATGTTCCTGATCGCCGGCATGCTGCTGCACTGGACGCCGAAGTCCTTCCTCAAAGCGGCGGCCAAGTCGGTGCCGATGACCGGCGGCGTGCTGCTGCAGTTCCCGCTGTACGCCGGCATCTTCGGTGTGCTGATGGGCTCCGGCCTGTGCGACGTTCTCGCCCATTTCTTCGTGTCGGTCTCCAACCATGAAACGCTGCCGGTAATTGTCGGCATTTACTCGGCCGTGCTCGGCCTCTTCCTGCCCTCGGGCGGCGGCAAATGGATTGTCGAAGCGCCCTATATGCTGCAGGCGGCCAATGAGCTCCACGTCAACCTCGGCTGGATCGTCCAGGTGTACAACGCTGCCGAGGCGCTGCCGAATTTCATCAATCCGTTCTGGATGCTGCCGCTGCTAGGCCTCACCGGCGTCAAGGCCCGCGACTTGGCCGGCTACTCCATACTCCAGCTGATTTTCCACACGCCGGTCGTGCTCATCATGCTGTGGCTGCTGGCCAAGACGCTGCCCTACATCCCGCCGATCATGCAGTAGCCAGAGGCTTTAAGAACATCAGGAAAGAAGGGTATCTATGCGTGAGATCGTCATCGCCAGCGCCGTACGTACCGCCATCGGCAGCTTCAACGGCGGCCTGGCCTCGCTGTCGGCCGCCGACCTGGGGGCCATCGTCATCAAGGAAGCGCTCGAACGGGCCGGCCTGAAAGGCGACGCCGTCGACGAGGTCATCTTCGGCAATGTCCTCCAGGCCGGCCTCGGCCAGAACCCGGCCCGCCAGGCGGCCGTAAAGGCCGGTCTGCCGGTCGAGGTCCCGGCCTTCACCGTCAACAAGGTCTGCGGCTCCGGCCTCAAGTCGGTCAACCTGGCTGCTCAGGCCGTGATGTGCGGCGACGCCGACGTCGTCATCGCCGGCGGTATGGAAAGCATGTCCCAGGCGCCTTACGTTTTATCAAACAAGGCCCGCTGGGGTTACCGGATGGGCAACGACAAGGTCGTCGACATCATGGTCCAGGACGGTCTGTGGTGCGCCTTCAACGACTACCATATGGGCATCACCGCCGAGAACGTCGCCGCCAAGTACGGTGTCACCCGCGAGGACCAGGACCGGCTGGCCTTCGAGTCGCAGGACAAGGCGGTCAAAGCCATCAACTTCGGCGCCTTCAAGGACGAGATCGTCCCGGTCACCATCAAGGGCAGGAAGGGCGATGTCGTTTTCGACACCGACGAATACCCGCGGGCCGGCACGACGGCCGAGGGCCTGGCAGGCCTCAAACCGGCCTTCAAGAAGGACGGCACGGTGACGGCCGGCAACGCCTCGGGCATCAACGACGGCGCCGCCGCCCTGGTGATTATGAGCGCCGAAAAGGCTAAGGCCCTGCGCATCGAGCCGCTGGCCAAGATCGTCAGCTACGCCGCCGGCGGCGTCGATCCGGCCCTGATGGGCCTGGGGCCGGTGCCGGCGACCCGCAAGGCGCTGTCCAAGGCCGGCCTCACCGTCAAGAACCTCGACCTCATCGAGGCCAACGAGGCCTTTGCCGCCCAGTTCCTGGCCGTCGGCAAGGAGCTGGGCTTCAGCAAGGACAAGGTTAATGTCCACGGCGGGGCGATTGCCCTCGGCCACCCGATCGGCGCCAGCGGCGCCCGCATCCTCGTCACCCTGCTGCACGCCATGGAACGCTACGGCGTGCGCCGCGGCCTGGCGACGCTGTGCATTGGCGGCGGCCAGGGCGTGGCCACCATCGTCGAGCGCTGATACGCGGTACATCAGAAACTACCGCAGCTGCCGCTCTTTATCGGCCAACCGCGAAAAAACCCCCTCGGCTTGAGGCCGAGGGGGTTTTGGGTTACCTGGATTTATTTCTCTTTGGTGGCCGCGGCTTCGGCGATGGCTTCGTCGAAGGATTTGGCCAGCCGGCGGTAGCTGTCCAGCCGCTCGGCGGCGTCTTTGGCCGTCTTGTCGAACAGCTGGTCGGCAACCTCGGGGAATTCCTGCTTGAGGGAGGCGTAACGGACTTCGCCCAGGAGGAATTCTTTGAAGTCGGCCGTCGGCGGTTTGGAGTCGAGGCTGAAGGGGTTCTTGCCCTGGTCCTGGAGGGCCGGGTTGTAGCGGTACAGCGCCCAGTAGCCGGCATCGACGGCCCGTTTGCACTCGAGCTGGCTGTTGCCCATGCCGAGCTTGAGGCCGTGGTTGATGCAGGGCGAGTAGGCGATGATGAGGGACGGGCCGGGATAGGCCTCGGCTTCGGCGATCGCTTTGAGGGTCTGGTTGCGGTCGGCGCCCATGCAGATCTGGGCAACGTAGACGTAGCCGTAGCTCATGGCCATCATGCCGAGGTCTTTTTTCTTGGTGCGCTTGCCGCTGGCGGCGAATTGGGCGATAGCAGCGGTCGGCGTGGACTTCGAGGACTGGCCGCCGGTGTTGGAGTAGACTTCGGTGTCGAAGACGAAGACGTTGACGTTTTCGCCCGAGGCCAGGACGTGGTCGAGGCCGCCGTAGCCAATGTCGTAGGCCCAGCCGTCGCCGCCGAAGATCCACTGGGAGCGTTTGACGAAGAAGTCTTTGTATTCGAGGATTTCCGCCAACTGCGGGTTGTTGGCCGCTTCGAGGGCGGCGGTCAGTTTTTCGGCCCGCTCGCGGGTGCCTTTGCCTTCGTCCCTGTTGTCGTACCATTCCTGGAGGGCCGCTTTGGCGTCGCCGGTCGCGCCGGCGAGGGCCGCCGAGACCTTGGCGGTCAGGCGGTCGCGGAGCTGCTTGACGGCGGTGTACATGCCGAGGCCGTATTCGGCGTTGTCTTCGAACAGCGAGTTGGCCCAGGCCGGACCGAAGCCGCGCTTGTCGGCGCAGTAAGGCGTCGACGGGGCCGAGGCGCCCCAGATCGAGGAGCAGCCGGTGGCGTTGGCGATCATCATCCGGTCGCCGAACAGCTGGGTTACCAGGCGGGCATATGCCGTCTCAAGGCAGCCGCCGCAGGCGCCGGAGAACTGGAGGTAGGGGGTCTCGAACTGGCTGCCTTTGACGGTCTCTTTGTTCATCGGGTTGGGCTTGGTCGACAGGCTCATGGCGTAATCCCACAGGTCGGCCTGTTCCATCTGGCTGCCCAGCGGCTTCATGACGATGGCCTTTTCTTTGGCCGGGCAGACCTGGACGCAGTTGCCGCAGCCGGTGCAGTCGAGCGGCGACACGGCGACGCGGAAGTGGAGGCCGGCGGCGCCGGTAGCCGGTTTGGTTGCGAAGCCGGTGGGGGCTTTCTTGACTTCGTCGTCGCTGGCGAGCACCGGACGGATGCAGGCGTGC
Organism: Bacillota bacterium; assembly: GCA_023415075.1. GTDB lineage: Bacteria > Bacillota > Negativicutes > Sporomusales > UBA7701 > JAEZLU01. The sequence continues at coordinate 3,051 of JAEZLU010000171.1, read as the reverse complement.
GGGCAAACGAAGGAGCAGGCGTTACACTGGATGCACTTGTCGACCTGCCACTCGGGGACGTCGACGGCGATGCCGCGTTTCTCGAAGGCCGAGGTGCCCATCGGGAAGGTGCCGTCAGTCATGCCCATTTCCTTGATGACGCCGACCGACAGTGAGTCGCCTTCGGTGCGGTTCATCGGCACGACGACTTTCTTGATGAACTCGGGAACGGGTTTGGCGGCGACGGCTTCATCCTTGGCGTCTTTCCAGGCGGCCGGGACGTCGATCTTGACCATGGCGTTGGCGCCCTTTTCGATGGCGGCGTAGTTCATGTTGACGACTTTTTCGCCCTTGTTGCCGTATTCGTCCATCACCGAGTCTTTGAGGTATTTGATGGCGTCGTCAACCGGGATGATGTCGGCCAGTTTGAAGAAGGCGGACTGCATAATCATGTTGATGCGGCCGCCAAGGCCGAGGTCTTTGGCGATGCTGATGGCGTCGATGGTGTAGAAGTTGATGTTGTTGTTGGCGATGAACCGCTTTATGCCGGCCGGTAGCTGCTCTTCAAGCTCCTTTTTGTCCCACAGGCAGTTGAGGAGGAAGGTGCCGCCCGGTTTCAGGCCGCTGAGCACGTCGTATTTGGCGACGTAGGACTGGTTGTGGCAGGCGACGAAGTCGGCCTTGTTGATGAGGTAGGGGGACTTGATGGGCTTTTTGCCGAAGCGCAGGTGGGAGACGGTGATGCCGCCCGATTTCTTGGAATCGTAGGCGAAGTAGCCCTGGGCGTAGAGGTTGGTCTTGTCGCCGATGATCTTGATGGCCATTTTGTTGGCGCCGACGGTGCCGTCGGAGCCGAGGCCCCAGAATTTGCAGGCCCGGGTGCCGGCCGGGGTGGTGTCGATGTCGGCGCCGAGGGGCAGCGAGGTGCCGGTAACTTCGTCGACGATGCCGACGGTGAAGCCGTCTTTCGGCTGAGCGGCTTTGAGATTGTCGTAGACGGCAACGATCTGGGCCGGCACGACGTCTTTGGAGCCAAGGCCGTAGCGCCCGCCGACGATGATCGGCTGGAAGGCTTTGCCGTAGAAGGCGTTTTTAACGTCGAGGTACAGGGGCTCGCCGGCGCTGCCAGGCTCTTTGGTCCGGTCGAGAACGGCGATTTTCTTGACGGTTTTCGGGATGTATTTGAGGAAATGTTCGATCGAGAACGGCCGGTAGAGGTGGACGGTTAAGAGGCCGACCTTCTGGCCGCTGGCGTTGAGGGCGTCGATGGTTTCTTCGATGGTCTCGCAGACCGAGCCCATGGCGACGATCATCCGGTCGGCGTCGGGTGCGCCATAGTAGTCGAACAGGTGATATTCGCGGCCGGTGACTTCCTTGACCTTGGCCATGTATTTTTCGACGATGGCCGGCAGGGCCTGGTAGTATTCGTTGGCGGCCTCACGGCCCTGGAAGTAGATGTCGGGGTTCTGGGCGGTGCCGCGGGTGACCGGGTGATTGGGGTTGAGGGCCCGCTGGCGGAAGCCGGCCAGGGCGTCGCGGTTGATGAGTTTGGCCAGGTCGTCGTAGTCCCAGGTTTCGACTTTCTGGATCTCGTGGGAGGTCCGGAAGCCGTCGAAGTAGCTGAGGAAGGGGACGCGGCCTTCGATGGCCGACAGGTGGGCGACGGCGGCCAGGTCCATGACCTGCTGCACGCTGCTTTCGGCCAGCAGGGCGAAGCCGGTCTGGCGGGTGGCCATAACGTCCTGGTGGTCGCCGAAGATGCTGAGAGACGAGGCGGCCACGGCGCGGGCGCTGACGTGGAGGACACCGGGCAGGAGTTCGCCGGCTATTTTGTACATGTTGGGAATCATGAGCAGCAGGCCTTGCGAGGCGGTGAAGGTCGTCGTCAGGGCCCCGCCCTGCAACGAGCCGTGGGTGGCACCGGCGGCGCCGGCTTCGGACTGCATTTCCACGACCTTGACGGTTTGCCCGAAAATGTTCTTGCGGCCTTCGGCGGCCCAGCTGTCGACGTATTCAGCCATCGTCGACGACGGGGTAATCGGATAGATTGTGGCGACTTCCGTGAAGGCGTACGCCACGTGGGCCGCCGCACAGTTTCCATCCATTGTTTTCATTTTGGCCATAAATTTTCCCTCTCTTTCGTTTTGTAGATTTATTCACTTGGAGCCTCTATAAAGCTCAAACGGTATGGTTGTCTGACCAGAAGAAAGGAGAAAAGATCTCAGGACGACCAGACCTTGCTTCGCCGAAGCGCCAAGAAACCAAGTGTATACACAAATACACCAAATTAAAGAATTCACCCTAATTTTCCATTATCCTTTCGATTATAAAAGATATTTTAATGTCCGAATACTCCATGCAATTTCGCGGCTATCATTTTCGGCGAAAATTGAGCAGCGGCGCGGCTGCCGGCTAAACCCCCGGCGGCCGGCCGAAAAAAAGCCACCCCGAAAGGTGGCTAGGAGAGGTGCGCTTTACTGCCGGGGCCTGGCTTCGTTGACGACCACCCGGCGGCCGCCGAGTTCGGCGTCGTTCATTGCGGCGATCATCTTTTCGGCGTCCTCGTCTTCGACTTCGACAAAGCCGAAGCCCCTGGCCCGCCCGGTTTCCCGGTCGGTGGCGACCCGGCTGGAGATGACGGTGCCGTACTGCCGGAAAACGTCCGCCAGGTCGGACTCGGTCGTTTGCCACGGCAGGTTGCCGACATAAAGGGTTTTTGTCATGATAATACCGCCTCTTTTCCGCTAGACTGTTTCTTTAACTCGCTTTTAGTTATCGGTTGATATTGCCGCATTTATCCCTGTATTTATCTGGGAGGGAGGCGATAACATTTGAAGGCCATTATTTTTCGGCGACGGCCAGCCTGACGATATCGCCGAACAGGTTTTTCACCTCAGTCAGCCGAAAGCCGGCAGCGGCGACGGTGTCGACGGTGTCGCGGTTGATGTGGTCGCCCAGCAGCCTGACGGTGAGCGGATTAAGCCAGTCCATCAGCGGCCGCAGCAGTTTATTTGCACTGCCCATATGCTCGAGGAGAATGAGGCGACCGCCGCTCTTCAGGACCCGGAAGCA
>JAEZLU010000106.1 GCA_023415075.1 Bacillota bacterium | reverse complement strand
ACGGCGTCCTGTTTGTGGCCGCCCTGCTCGGCAACCTGTATTTCGGCTTTTTCAAGCTGGGCTTCGACGGCCAGCCGCTGGCCCACAGCCAGCATGTCTGGAACTTCCTCGGCCTGTTTTTGACCGGCCTGGCGGCTACGTTGGCCGGCGGCTGCCCGCTCCGCCAGCTAGTCCTGTCAGGTGAAGGCAACACCGATGCTTTTGTTTGCGTGCTGGGCATGCTGGCCGGGGCCGGGGTAGCCCACGGGCTGAACGCCGCCGGCAGCGCCACCGGTGTGGGCGTTAACGGCCAGGTGGCCGTGGTGATAGGCCTGGTTATTGTCGGCGCCATCGGCTGGGGTTTCCGGGAAAAAGCTGCGGCTGTGGCGGAGGTGTAGATTATGGAGAAGAAACTCGATCTCAGGGGCCTGAGCTGCCCGATCCCCCTTATCAAAACAAAAGAGGCCCTGGCCGGCGCTACCGTGCTTACGGTAGTGGTCGACGAACCGGCGGCCAGAGAGAATATCCTGAAGTTCGCGAAATCGCAGAGCTGCCAGGTGGAGTGCACAAGCGCCGGCGGCGAGTATACGCTGGTCATCCGTAAATGATATGGGACAGGAAGATTTCTGGGTAATAACCTTTCCGGCCGTGTTTCACGCCCTACGGGCCGAGAAGCTGCTACAGGCGGCCGGCATCGCCGCCGAGCTCACACCGGTGCCACGCGAGCTGAGCGGCTCGTGCGAGGGCCTGGCCGCCAGGCTGGCCGAGGCCGACGTGGCCAGGGCGGCCGAGGTGCTGGCGGCGGCCGGCGTGCCGATGGTCAGGCAGGGGGTAAAGATCAGTGGCCGCAGTATCTGGCGATAGGGAATAAAAAGCGGCTTCCGGGGCTCGGGCTCCGGAAGCCGTTTTTATTCCCCAGGTTCTGCGCCCGGCGGGACCTGCACGGGCTACGCAGGAAATGCCTGGCGGATGGAGAAAATATGTATGTTTAATGAACTATTCTTCGGAGGAAAATATGCAGAACATTTTCGCTAAACTGAACCCCGGCCAACTGGAAGCAGTAAGCCACATCAACGGGCCGCTGCTGGTGGTCGCCGGCGCCGGCTCGGGCAAGACCCGCGTGCTTACGAGCCGCATCGCCTACCTGCTGCAGCAGGGGGTGGCGCCGTGGAACATCCTGGCGATCACCTTCACCAATAAGGCGGCCGGCGAGATGCGCGAGCGGGTCGAGCGGATGGTGGGCGGACCGGCCCGCGATATCTGGCTGAGCACCTTCCATGCCTTCTGCGCCAAGTTCCTCCGCCTGGAGGCCGACAGCCTGAACGGCCTGACCAAGAGCTTCGTCATCTACGATGCCGGCGACAGCCTGGCTCTCATCAAGAACTGCCTGAAGGAGCTCAATCTCGACGAGAAGCACTTTCCGCCGTCGGGGGTGCAGGCGGCAATCTCAAACGCCAAGAATGCCCTGACCGACTTCGCGGCTTTCGCCCACCAGGCCGACAATTTTCACCAGCAGAAGGTGGCCGAGGTGTACGCGCTGTACCAGCGCAAGCTGCGCCAGAACAACGCCGCCGATTTTGACGACCTGCTGCTGCTGTCTGTCCGTCTCTTAGAGACCAACCCCGAGGTGCTGAACAAGTACCAGGAAAAATTCCGTTATATCCTGATCGACGAATACCAGGACACCAACCGGGCCCAGTATGTGCTGGCCAAGCTGCTGGCCGCCAAACACCGCAATATCTTCGTGGTCGGCGACATCGACCAGAGCATCTACGCCTGGCGGGGGGCCGACATCCGCAACATCCTCGACTTCGAGGCCGATTACCCCGAGGCGCGGGTGGTCAAGCTGGAGCAGAATTATCGCTCGACCCAGACCATTCTGGATGCCGCCAACAGCCTGATCGAGAACAATCTTGACCGCAAACCCAAGTCGCTGTGGACCGAGAACCAGCCCGGCGAACGGATAAGCCACTACCTGGCGATGGACGAGCGCGACGAGGCCCGCTATATCTGCGACAACATCATCAAGCAGAATACCATCTACCGGATGCCTTATAATAATATGGCCGTCCTCTACCGCACCAACGCCCAGTCGCGCGTGGTCGAGGAGGCTTTCATGCGGGCCGGCGTGCCCTACACCATCGTCGGCGGCCTGAAGTTCTACGAGCGCAAGGAAGTTAAGGACATCCTCGCCTACCTGCGGATGATTTTCAACCCGGCCGACGCCGTCAGCCTGCTGCGGATAATCAATGTGCCGCGGCGGGGGATCGGCGACACTACCGTGGGTAAGCTGGCCGACTACGCCGCCAAGAGCGGCCTGTCGCTGTTCGACGCCGTGTCGGGGGCCGACGCCGTGCCGGGGCTGACGGCCAGGGCCAAGGGCCAGCTCGACGGGCTGGCGACGTTGATTTTCAACCTGACCGCCAAGGCGCCGGCGCTGCCGGTGGCCAAAGTCATCGAGATGGTGATGAACGATTCGGGCTACCTGGCCGAGCTGGAGAACGAGCAGACGCCGCAGGCCGAGGCCCGCGTCGAGAACCTCAGGGAGCTTTTGTCGGTAGCCAAGGAATTCGCCGCCGGCGACCTTGAGGATAACCTGGAGAATTTCCTCAGCCACGTAGCCCTGGTGTCGGACATCGATACCGCCGAGACGGGCAGCGACAAAGTGACGCTGATGACCCTCCACTCGGCCAAGGGGTTGGAGTATCCGGTCGTTTTCCTGGCCGGCCTGGAGGAAGGCATCTTCCCTCACGCCCGCACGCTCTTAAACGACAGCGAGGTCGAGGAGGAGCGCCGCCTGTGCTATGTCGGCATTACCCGCGCCCAGCGCAAGCTTTTCCTAACCAACGCCAGGATGCGGACGATCTACGGCAACACGGTGATGTACTCGCCGTCGCGGTTCTTGAACGAGATACCGGTTGACCTGGTGGACAAGCATATTGTCAAGCACGACCGTTACAGCGCGGCGACCAGTCCGGGGCCAACGCCGGCGGCGCCGCTGAAGACGGCGGCCGCGCCGGTGCCGAAGGCACCCAGGGCCGCCGAGGAGTGGCGGGCCGGCGACAAGGCCGAGCACGCCAAGTGGGGCGTGGGCACGGTCGTCGAGGTCCGCGGCAGCGGCGACAA
>JAEZLU010000085.1 GCA_023415075.1 Bacillota bacterium | reverse complement strand
TTGCAGGACACGTAGACAATTCGCCCCGGCCGCATCCGCACGAAGGTCGCCAGCACCGCCGGATCGCAGCCGGCCCGCGGCGGATCGACGACGATGGCGTGCGGCCGGATGCCCTGGCGATAAAGGGCCGGGAGAACTTCAACGGCGTCGCCGACCAGGAACTCGGCGTTGGCGATACCATTGGCGGCTGCGTTTTTGATTGCGTCGGCGATCGCCGGCGCCACCACCTCGACCCCGTAAACCTTGGCCGCCCGGCGGGCCAGGAAAAGGGCGATCGTGCCGGTGCCGCAGTAAGCGTCGATGACCGTTTCCCGGCCGGTAAGGCCGGCGTAGTCCACCGCCTGGGCGTAAAGCACGGCCGCCTGGGCCGAATTGACCTGAAAGAACGACAGGGCCGATATTTCGAAAACGAACTCGCCGAGACGGTCGCGGATGGTATCGCGGCCCCAGATGGTGGCCGTGCGGCGGCCGAGGATGACGTTGGTGCGCTCGCTGTTGACATTGTGGACGATGCTTACCAGGCCGGGTACCGCCGCCCGCAGGCGGTTGACGATGGCCTCCTGCTGCGGCAGCTCGGCCCTGGCGGTCACCAGCACCACCATGACCTCGCCGCTGGCGGTGCCCACCCGGCCGAGCACGTGGCGGATTAGGCCACGGCCGGTCCGCTCGTCGTAGGGAGCCAGCCCGAGGTCGGCGACGATGGCCCGCACCGCCCGTGCGACCTCATTGTTGGCGGCCTGCTGGATAAGGCAGTCGTCGATGTCGATGATATCGTGGCTGCCCTGGGCGAAGCAGCCCACTGCCAGCCGGCCGTCGGCCAGGCCGACCGGAAACTGCATCTTGTTGCGGTAACGCCAGGGCTCTTCGGCCGCCAGCGTCGGCTTTACGACGACATCCGCCAGTTTGCCGATGCGGCTTAGCGCATCGACCACCGTCTGCCGCTTGGCCGCCAGTTGGGCCGGATAGGCCAGATGCTGCAGCTGGCAGCCGCCGCAGCGCTCGTACACTGGGCAACGGGGAACGATACGGTCGGCCGCCGGCGCCAGCACGGCGTCCAGCCTGGCCTTGGCATAGCTGGCCTTGACGGTCGTCACCGTGGCCTTCACCTTTTCGCCCGGCAAAGCGTGGGGCACGAAGACGGTGAAATCGTGGTACCGGCCCACGCCTTCGCCGCTGTGCCCCATGCCGACAATATCGATTGTATAGCTCTGTCCCAGGCTTACCGGTCGCTTATCGGTCACAGGTAACCGTCCTTTGCATCAGTCTTTGTGTACGGCCCCCGCACCGCCGCCGGCATGCTCCTCGGCCGACCGACCCATCCTGATGAGGGTGTCGGTATATTCGGCCAGTTTATTGTTCACATGATAGTGGATAGTGCCAGACGGGTAGCTGGCGTCAGGCCTGCGCTCGCCGGCCGGCAGCCCGGTGAGAATCTCCAGGCCCTGGTCGATCGTCTCAACCGGCCAGATATGGAAGCGGCCGTCGGCCACCGCCGCCACCACCTCGTCGCTCAGCGTCAGGTTGGTGACATTCTGGTGGGGAATCATGACCCCCTGCTTGCCGGTCAGGCCCTTCAGCTTGCAGACCGCGAAAAAGCCCTCGATCTTCTCGGTGGCCCCGCCGATCGGCTGAACCTCGCCCTTCTGGTTGACCGAGCCGGTCACGGCGATGTACTGGCGGATAGGCGCGCCGGCCAGGCTGGACAGGATGGCATATAGTTCGGTGCTTGAGGCGCTGTCGCCGTCGACGCCGTCGTACAGCTGTTCGAAGGTCAGGCTGGCCGTCAGGGTCAGCGGCCGTTCCTGGGCGTACTTCTGGCCGAGGTAGCCGCTCAGAATGAGCACGCCCTTGCTGTGAGTGGTGCCGCTCATCTTGGTCTCGCGCTCGATATTCACCACGCCGCTCTTGCCGAGGAAGGTATTGGCGGTGATGCGGGAGGGCTTGCCGAACATGTACTCGCCTACCGAAAGCACCGCCAGGCCGTTGACCTGGCCGACCTTGTCGCCCTCGGTGTCGATAAGCAGCTTGCCGTCGGCGAACATCTCCTGCAGCTTTTCCTCGTACTTGTTGTAGCGGAAGCGTTTCTCGTCCATGGCCCGGCTGACATGGGCGGCGCCGACGAGCTCGCTGCCCTCGATGCCGGACCAGGCGTCGGCCTCGCAGAGCAGCTCGACCACCTCGCTGAACCGGGTGGTCAGCTTGGTCTGGCTGCCGGAAAGGCGGGTGGCGTATTCCACCACCTTGGCCACCGCCGGCCGGTCGAAATGCCGCAGCTTCTCCCGCTGGACGGTCGAGGCGACGAAGCCGGCCATCTTGGCGATATTGGCCGGGTCGTTGTCCATTTCGGTGTCGAAATCGGCGTACACCTTGAACAGCTTGCGGAAATCCTCGTCGTAGTTGTACGCCATATGATAAAGATAGGGATTGCCGATCAGGAGGACTTTCACGTTGATCGGGATAGGCTGCGGCTTGAGCGAAGCCATCGCCAGCATGCCGTACTGCTCGCCCAGATTCTCGATGTGGAGCTTTCTTGTCTTGAGCACCCGTTTCAGGGCCTCCCAGGCCCCGACATTCGTGAGGACGTCGCGCATGTTGAGGATGAGGTAGCCGCCGTTGGCCCGATGGAGAGCCCCGGCCTTGATCATCGAAAAATCGGTGCTGACGATGCCCATGCGGGTTTCGTACTCCACCCGGCCGGTCAGGTTGAAGTACGTCGGGTTCATCTCGACGACCACCGGCGCCCCTTTGAGCTCGCGGTTGTCGACTAAGAGGTTAACCTCGTATTTGTTCTTGACCGCCTCCTGCATGCTCTTGCGGAACATCAGGAAGGGGTTGTTCTCCTCCTCGGGGGCCGAAGGCTTGAAGTCGTTGATATTCTTGACCACGTCCTGTTTGACGGCTTCCAGGTAGGCCACCACCGCGGCGTAGTCCTGGTACTTGCTTTTCAGCTCGTCGATAAGGTGGCCGACGGCGAACAGGCCGATCTTGGCATCCAGGCTCTTGATCTGCTCGCGGGCTTCCCGCTCGAGCTGCTGCATCTGCCTGATGGCCTCCATCGCCTTCTCATGGACGGCCAGCATTCGTTTCTCGATTTCATCCTTCTTGTCGCGGTCGAGCTGCTGAAATTCCTCGGGGGTCAGCGGCTTGCCGCCTTCGACCGGCAGGCCGACGAAACCGGTGGTCGTCCACTGGGGCAAAATGCCGTTGGCTTCGGCCTGCTTGCCGAAAGCCTCCATGATCGCCCCCCGGCTGTCCTGAAACTTCTTCATCACCGCCGCCTTGGCCTGCTCATAGTCTTCACTGCTGAAAACCTTGGGAATATCGTTTTTCAGATCCTCGACCATTTCCTGCATATCCTGGCGGAGGACGCTGCCCATGCCGGCCGGCAGGCTTAGGGCTATCGGCTGGCCGGGATTCTCGAAATTATTTACATAGCACCAGTCTTCGGCCGCCGGCTCCCGGCAGGCGACCTTGTTCACCGCCGCCTTGGCGTAAGTGATCTTCCCTGTGCCCACCAGGCCGGAGACATAAATATTGTAGCCGAAATACTTCGTGTACAGACCGAATTCGACCGCCTTGACGGCCCGCTCCTGACCGATCATCACCTCAAGCGGCGGCACCGTCGCCGTCGTCGCGAAAGCCAGCAGCTCGTCGGTACAGGTAAAACGCAGTTTCGTTGCCGGTAGTTCCTGCCAGTTGCTCATGCCATCAGTCCTCCCGCCTATTTTTTCGGCGGCATCGCCGCCATGCAGCTTACCGGCTTGCCGATTCTGCGGTGAGCGGCGATGCACAGGCAGCACCGGCCGTGGTTTTCGCAGCCTGTGTTCACGCAGGGGCAGACCGCCTCGTTTTCAGGCAGTCGCGGACAGGTCTGGGAAGCCATCAGATCACCTCTGCCAATTCACTTTTGGATAAAGCTTCTATTCGGCCGAAGCTTATCCCTTCTTTACTCATCCCAGGCAATATCCTGGCTGCCGCAGGCCAGGCAGGTGTCGAAATACTCGCGGGGATTGGCGCGGGCTGCCTGGGCGGTGCCTTTGTCGGCTCCCAGGCGGGTCACGGTAGCCAGCCCGCCCTGGGGCTCAAAAGTGGCCAAAAGGCCGGACGCAAGGCCGTTGGCGGTAGGGGCAACCGGCGGGATGCTGCTGGCGACAAAGCTGCGGTTGTTACCGCAGGCACGGCAATAAGGCATATTAGACTACCTCCTTTACTATGGGGCTGTCCCTAAACTTCGCCTAGCTATGCTCGTTTATGAACAGCCCCGTTACACTAACGGTACTTTGAAATAAAGCAGCAGGATCTTCGCCGTGTTGACGAACGAGTGGGCGGTGATCGCCGTCAGCAGCGAACCGCTGTAATGATAGAGCAAGGCCAGGCCGGTGCCGACGACGATCATTTCGGCCAGCCAGTAAACGTTGAAGTGGAAAATGGCGAAGATGGCGGCACTCGCCACCGCCCCGCCCCAGAGGCCGAAGCGGTCCCGCAGGGCGGTGAAGGTGAACAGACGGTACAAGAGCTCCTCGGCCAGCGGCGCGGCCAGGCCGGCCAAAACCAGCGGCAGAATGAGGTCATGCCAGGAGGCGGCTGTCGCTATCCTGGCCACCAGCGGGTGCTGGCTGGGGCTTATAAGGAAGGCGGTGACATACAGCCGTTCACTGAAAATGCTCACCGCCAGCAGCGCCGCCCCGGCCGCCAGCCCGCCGGCCATATTCCGCCCCAGGTGCCGCGCCGACAGGCCCCAGTCGGCAAGGTTGGCCCCGTGGCGGCGAACGGCGTACCATACCAGGGCCACCACGATCAGCCGATCGGTTACCTCGACCACCGGCGGCGGGGCGATGAACAGCAGCGGATAAATAAACCGCACGACGACATAGCCGCCAGCCAGCCGCAGCAAATGGACGACAAGCACGTCGCGCAGGTTCCACGGCACCCTGGAACTCGCCATGACTCTCCACCTCATCTCGTGTTTGACAACATTAGCATTATGCGCGGAGTGATTTTGATTCATACAAAAAAGAAGGCCCGGCCAGAGCCGGACCTTCTTGGTAATGATTGAGACGCTATTCAGACACTCGCTTCCGGGCCGGGAGCGGCCGCCGCGACAACCAACCGGTTGCGGCCCTCAAGCTTGGCCGTGTAAAGGGCCTGGTCGGCGGCGGCGACCAGTGCGGCCGGCGAAGCGTACTCCGCCCTGGCGGTGCCGGCAACCCCCAGGCTGATTGTGACGACCTTGCCGGCGGCCGAGGCCTTGTGGGCAATCGCCAATTCCGCCACCGCCGCCCTGATTTTCTCGGCCACCAGTTGGGCCCCGCCGACATCGGTGCCGGGAAGAACGACGACGAATTCCTCGCCCCCGTAGCGGGCCGCCAGGTCGGTGGCCCGACCGATGCAATCCCTGATGGCGGCGGCAACCCGGCGCAGACAGTCGTCGCCGGCCTGGTGGCCGTAGCTGTCGTTGAAGCTCTTAAAGTGGTCGATATCAGCCATAATAAGGGCCAATTGCTGCTTTTCCCTTATCGCCCGCTGCCACTCCCGCTCCAGGAAGCTGTCGAACGAGCGGCGGTTGGCCAGGCCGGTGAGACCGTCCTGATTGGACAGGCGCTCGAGCTGGGCGTTGGCCGCCGCCAGCAGTTCGGTCTCCCGGCGAAGGGACTGCACCGCCGGCTGAAATATGAACAGCGCCTCCAGCATCAGCACCGTCAGCATCACGGCCACGATCAGGGCCACCAGGGCCCGCATGTTGGCGATTCTGACCTCGCTCTCCCGCTGGAACTGCGCAACTATCATGCCCTGTGCGTCAAGAAGTCCGTCCTCCGTTGACAATATGACAGCCAACTGGGGATTGTCATAGGTGAGCTCGCTATCTGACAGCGCCAAGAGTGCCCTGACGGCGGCGAAATGATGCTGCAACTTCGTATCAAGCATGACCGGCTGGCCGAACATGAGCGCCTGCACTGCCGGCGACAGGCCACCAGGCAACCCCTGCGCGGCATCGCCATACACGAGAGCCTGCTGCGCCTCGCGCATTGATTCTACGACTTGCCGCAGCTCGGCGCGCAAAAGCACCCGCTCCCCCGGATCGACGCTGATCACAAGCTGTTGGCTGAGCAGCACCGCCTTTTGCGACAACATCCGCTGACGGCCGCTGATGTTGATTATCGCCGCGGTCGCCTGTTCGCCGACGACCGCCCTTTCCATTATGTAATAGGCAGCGACCAACAGCACGGCGATCAGCGTCAGGCCGACGATATACCTTACTGTCAGGGAGCGGACCGAACCTGTCATCAGCGGCTCGGCGGTCACGTTTACATCCGCTCCCGCAGCAGCTTGTTGACAAGCTCGGGGTTGGCCCTACCCTTAGTCTCCTTCATGACCTGGCCAACCAAAAAGCCGATGGCCCGCTCCTTGCCGGCCTTATAATCGGCCACTGACTGGGGATTGGCGGCGATGACCGCTTCGACGACGGCGACGATGGCGCCCTCGTCGGAAATCTGCACAAGCCCTTTTTCCTTGACGATGGCCTCGGCGTCCTTGCCGCTGGCCCACATCTCCTCAAAGACCGTCTTGGCGATCTTCAGCGAGACCGTCCCTTTGGCCACCAGGCCGATGAGGCCGGCCAACTGCCCCGGCTGCACCGGGCAGTCCTCGATTTCCCGGCCGGCGGCGTTGAGCATCTTCGAAACGTCGCCCATCAGCCAGTTGGCCGCCGCCTTGGCGTCGGCCCCGGCGGCCACGGCGGCGTCGAAGTACTCGGCCATGGCCCGGCTGGCGGTTATCACGCCGGCGTCGTAGGCCGACAGCTCATAGGTCGCCATCAGCCGCTGGCGGCGGGCTTCGGGGAGCTCAGGCAGTCCGGCCCGCACCGCCTCCACCCAGGCCGGGTCGACGACGATCGGCACAAGGTCGGGTTCGGGAAAGTAGCGGTAGTCATGGGCCTGCTCCTTGCTGCGGAGCGACACCGTCAGCCCGCGGCCCTCGTCCCACGAGCGGGTTTCCTGGACAATGCGGCCGCCTTCGTCCAGCACATCGGCCTGGCGGGCCGCCTCATACTCCAGGCCCTTCTGGACGGCCTTGAAAGAGTTGAGGTTTTTGATCTCGGCCTTGGTGCCGAGCTTGGTTTCGCCCTTCGTCCGCAGCGAGATGTTGGCGTCGCAGCGCAGGCTGCCTTCCTCCATCTTGCAGTCCGAGACATCGATATACTGGAGGATAGCCTTCAGCTTCTCCAGGTAGGCCTTGGCCTCGTCGGCCGAACGGATATCCGGCTCGGAAACTATCTCAAGAAGCGGCACGCCGGTCCGGTTATAATCGACCAGGGCGTAGTCGCTCTTGACGATCGTGCCGGCGTGGACCAGCTTGCCGGCGTCCTCCTCCATATGGACGCGGGTGATGCCGATACGTTTGACGACGCCGTCCACCTCGATGTCGAGATGGCCGTCGACGGCGATCGGCAGGTCGTACTGCGAAGTCTGGAAGTTCTTCGGCAGGTCGGGGTAGTAGTAGTTCTTGCGGTCGAACTTGCTGAACGGCAAAATCTGGCAATTCAGGGCCAGGCCGGTCCTTACCGCGAACTCCAGCACGCGGGCGTTGAGCACCGGCAGCACGCCGGGCAGGCCGAGGCAGACCGGGCAGACGTTGGTATTTTGCTCCGACCCGAACCTGGTGCTGCAGCCACAGAAAATCTTTGAGGCTGTCTTGAGCTCGGTGTGGACTTCCAGGCCGATGACGATTTCGTAATCCATGGCTACACCTCCCCTACCGGCGCCAGGCGCTTGTGGTAGTCGTTGGCCTGCTCGAAGGCGTAAGCCGCCCGCAGGATGGTCTCCTCGCCGAGGGGCCGGCCGATGATCTGCAGGCCTATCGGCATGCCACCGGCAAAGCCGCACGGCAGGGAGATGGCCGGCAGGCCGGCCAGATTGATCGGCACGGTGCAGACGTCCTGCAGGTACATGGCCAGCGGGTCGTCCACCTTCTCGCCTACCTTGAAGGCGGTAGTCGGCGCGATGGGGGTTATCAGGACGTCGACCTCGCCGAAGGCTTTGTCGAAATCCTGCTTGATCAGCGTCCGCACCTTGAGGGCCTTTAGGTAATAGGCATCATAGTAGCCCGAGCTGAGGGCGTAGGTGCCGAGCATTATCCGCCGCCGCACCTCCTCGCCGAAGCCTTCGGTGCGCGAGCGCTTGTACATGGCGACAATATCGTTGCCCTCGCCGCGGTGGCCGAAGCCCACGCCGTCGTAGCGGGCCAGGTTGGAGCTGGCCTCGGCGGTGGCCACCAGGTAGTAGGTGGCCAGGGCGTACTCGGTATGCGGCATATGGACTTCCTTGTACTCGGCCCCCAGGGCCTTGAGTTGGTCGATGGCGGCGTACACCGCCTTCTCGACCGCCGGGTCCATGCCGGCGACGAAATACTCCTTCGGCAGGCCGATCTTGAGGCCCTTGACATCAGCTACGAGTGCCTTGGTATAGTCAGGCACCGGGGCATCGATCGAGGTCGAGTCCCGTAGGTCTCTGCCGGCGATAGCCCCCAAAACAAGGGCGCTGTCGGTAACGTCGCGGGTTATCGGGCCGATCTGGTCGAGTGAGGAGGCATAGGCCACCAGGCCGTAGCGCGACACCCGGCCGTAGGTCGGCTTCAGGCCGACCACGCCGCAGTAGGCCGCCGGCAGCCTGATCGAGCCGCCGGTATCCGAGCCGAGGGCGAAAACAGCTTCGGCCGCCGCCACCGCCGCCGCCGAGCCGCCGCTCGAGCCGCCGGGGACGGCGCTGGTATCCCAGGGGTTGCGGGTCGGGTAGAATGACGAGTTTTCGCAGGACGAACCCATGGCGAACTCGTCCATATTGGCCTTGCCGACGACCACCGTATCGGCGGCCGCCAATTTTTCGGCCACCGCAGCGTCGTAGGGCGGTTGAAAGTCTTTGAGGATCTGCGAGGCGCAAGTCGTTTTGACCCCTTTGATGCAGATGTTGTCCTTGATGGCCCCGGGTATGCCTGCCAGGGGCGCCAGGACCTCGCCGCGGGCGATTTTGGCGTCCACGGCCGCCGCCTGCTGGCGGGCCAGGTCGCGGGTCTGGGTTATGTAGGCCCGCACCTTGCCCTCAACGGCGTCGATCCGCTTATAAACGGCATCGGCTATCTCGACGGCCGACACATCTTTTTTCCGCAGCTTGGCCTGCAGCTCATGGGCTGTCAGCTTATAAAGCTCCAAATCTCTCACCCTACCCTTCGAGAATCTTCGGCACCTTGAAATAGCCGTCTTCCTGCTCGGGAGCGTTGGCCAGGGCCAGTTCCCGCGGCAGCGAAGGCTTGGCTTCGTCGGCGCGCATGACGTTCTTGAGGGGCAGCACGTGGGCGGTCGGTTCGACGCCGCTGGTGTCGACCTTGTTCAAAACATCGATATAATCAAGGATGGCATTGAGCTGGCCGGTGAACTTCTCGACGTCGTCCTCCCTCATTTCCAGCCGCGACAAAAGGGCGACATTTTCCACATCTTTGCGGGTAATCTTCATGTAAACACCACCATCTGAGAAAATCTATCTATATAGGCTATATTATACCACGCCGGCGGCGAAAAAGCCTGTCAATGCCGCATGCTAGTTCACACATAAAAAATGCAACCTGCTACAGGTTGCATTTTTGTTTTTCTTTCTGGGCTGTCAGGTCTATCCCCAAATTCTATTCCCAAGTATCCTCAATAATCTCGCAGCCGCGTTTGCGGAAAGCCTCGTCAGAATAGGCCGAGCGGTCATGCGTGCCTTCGTCAATGGCCTTGAAGATGGCCTGCTCTTTTTGGGATTTGATTTTGGCCTTTTCGGCGATAATGGCCGCATCTTTAGGGGCGATGACGACAATGCCATCACCGTCGCCGACCAGGATGTCGCCGGGATTAACGGTGACGCCACCGCAGCTGATGGGGACGTTAATTTCCCCCGGGCCGTCTTTGTAGGGCCCCTGGGGGGTGATGCCGGCAGCGTAGATAGCCATGTTCATCTGGCGGAGAGCGTCGGCGTCGCGGACGGCGCCATCGACGACAACGCCGGCGAGACCTTTCTTCAGAGCCTGGCGCATCATGATTTCGCCGGTAAGGGAATTGGCGAGATCACCACGGCCGTCGACGACGATGATGTCGCCAGGCTGGGCCAGATCAAGCGCCTTGTGAAACATGAGATTGTCGCCGATCCTGGCTTTAACGGTAAAGGCGGTCCCCAGAAGAGGCGTGGAATTCAGCGGCTTGATGCGGGCGTCCATGCAGCCGAGACGGTTCATTTCGTCGGCGATATTGGCGACCGGCAGGCCGCGGAATTTTTCCACAAGGTCGCGGGCGGGACGGTTAATCTTGGTGTAAATGCGAAAGCCTACGTTGGACATAATCATGTCTCCTTTGATTATCAAGTGGGAAAGTCGCCGTACTGGCGCATATAGGGGACTAGACCGCCGCTGGCGATTATAGCCCGCATGGCTGCCGGCAGAGGCGAAACCTTAGCGAGCTGGCGGCCGTTGGCGGTAATGGTTATCCCGCTGTCGTCGGCGCAAACTTCGATAATATCGTCTTGTTTAATACCGTCGGTGTCACAGACGACGAGGAGAATACCGCTATTGATGCCATTGCGGTAAAAAGTCCGGGCGAAGGATTTTGCGATAATAACAGGTATACCCGCGCCCCTGACTACGAGGGCGGCGATTTCCATAGCCGAGCCGCAGCCGAAGTTACGGCCGGCGACGATAATGTCACCGGGTGTTACCCGGGCGGCGAAGGCTGGATCCAGGTCTTCCATGAGGTATTTGCTGAGA
>JAEZLU010000079.1 GCA_023415075.1 Bacillota bacterium | reverse complement strand
AAAGGCATGGCTACGCTGGAACTTGAAGAAAAAACCGGTCTGGGTGCGATCTACCTGACCAGCGAACGCCTTGTGTTCGTCGGCTATCAGGGGGCCGCGGTCACAACTGCCTGGGAGGCCGAGATACCTTTGGTGCATATCGGTGATATTAAGGAGGCCAAGACTTTTTCGCTACTGCCGAATGTCATCGAGATTTCGACCATCCGCGGCCAGCGGTTTCGCCTGATTATCAAGGATCGCGATGCCTGGAAGGCGGCTATCGAGGCCCAACTGGAGATAATATAGGGTACTACGGGCGAACGCGGCTGCCGTAAGCTTAATAAGGAGAAGAAGCATGTACAGTTTTCCGCTTAACGATGACGAGATCATCATCAAAAAAGGCCTCGCCAGCCTCCATTTACCTGAGCACGCTTTCCATGGCGCCGTTTATTTGACAAATAAACGTATCGTTTATGTGGGCTATGTTATGGACATCGCCAAGAAGTACATGGAGGAGATTCCCCTTGGCCGGGTAGCCGAGGTGACGGGTGAAAAGACTTTTTATTTTATTCCCAATGTCTTGGCTGTGACGACGCTGGCCGGTGATCGATACCGGTTTATCGTCGATGCCGGCGAACGCAACGCCTGGCTGAAGGCTATTAATGCCCAACTGGAGGCAGTTAACGGCTAATCGGCCATATAAGGCAATTATTATTTGACCGCTGAGCCTGGCAGCTGCCAGGCTTTCTGATTTCCAGCCATCGCCGCCAGTTGGTCTGTATGTCGCCCGGTAGCGGCACATATAATATCAGCGAAGGGAGTGATGGCTTTGAAAATACTTTCCCTGGGACTGAGCGGCCCGGCGGAGGAAATAAGGAGCAGATTGCAGCAAGATTGTCAGAATATCGGCCTGGAAGGCTTTCGGATTGCGATAGATGAGACGATAAAAGGCCATTTCACCTTTCTGGGATGCAATATCGCCGAGGGCGAGTTGTCGTTTCGTAACTACGAGCGGGTAAAAAATATGTTGAAAGCGTGTGTCGCTCGTTCACTGGCGGAGATGATAATTACCCACGAGGAAAAAGCCCTTGTCCGCAAGATGATAAACCAGGATTACGGCTATTTCAGCGAGGCCGAGCAGAACACAATCTACACCAACGCTATAAAGATTCTCGACAGCAGCTTGAGCGATTTCAGCTATGGAGACCGCCGCGATCAGGTGCTCTCGCGACTGCAGGAGTATCTGGCCGTCCATCAGGAACTAGTCCTTGAGGGCTTTATCGCCTTTAGGCTGAAGGATTACCGCGACCGCCTGGCCGAGATCGTCGGCAAAGCGGTCGACGAGTATATGATGGATCTGGAGTACAAGGAGTTTATCCGGGTACTGCGTTATTTTGTTGATGTGCAGGAAACCCAGGTGGATGAAGTTCATGTGGTAGTAAGCGACGATGATGCTTTCAAGATCCGCGACGCCAGCGGCAACAGCATCAGCAATCAGTATTTGGAAACCTTCAGCGCCAGGAGCGGCGAGGATATCAATTACGAGGATTTGCTAATAAGTGCGCTTATCACTATTGCTCCCCAGACGATAATGCTGCATTTGGCGGCGGCGGCGCCGCTTTCGAATATTTTTCAGACCATCCAGGGGGTATTCGCCGGTCGGGTTATCCTGTGCAGCGGCTGCGATATTTGCCAGCGTGACGAGAGAGAGCGCAAAGCCCCTGATACCGAGAGGAATTGACAGGGTGCGGCAAACTGGCTATAATAGCCTTAACAATATACCGCAAAAAAGTAATGCGGAGGATATGACGGCGCGGCGGGACGATGCAGAGAGAGGACGCTAGGCTGAAACGTCTTTACGGCTCCCGGACTGTTACCACCTCCAAACTGCAAGGCCGAACCAAAGTAGGCCGCGCCGGGTTTTTCCCGTTATTTCAATCAAGCCGGGCTTAGGCCAACAAGGGTGGAACCGCGGGCAACATTCCCGTCCCTCACAGGGACGGGTTTTTTATTTTCGGCAGCGGATAAAGGGGGACTTGTTATGAACAATATTAAGGTGAAACTGAAGGACGGAGCTATCCGCGAGGTGGCTACCGGCACTTCTCTGCAGGAACTCGCCGAAGCGATCAGCCGCAACCTCGGCAAGACTGCCCTGGCGGCCAAAGTGGACGGACAGACGGTCGATCTGGCTAAACGCCTGGAGAAAGACTGCCAGGTCGAGTTTGTCAGCTTCGAGGACGCCGAGGGTCAGGAGGCTCTCCGTCACAGCGCCTCCCACATCATGGCCCAGGCGATAAAACGCCTGTATGCCGACGTTAGGCTCGGCATCGGCCCGGCGATTGCCGCCGGCTTTTATTACGATATCGATACGCCGCATACCTTCGTACCGGAAGACCTGGAGAAGATCCAGGCCGAGATGGAGAAGATCGTCAAGGAAGACCTGCCGATCGTCCGTGAGGAGGTCAGCCGTGAGGCGGCGCTGGCCCTGTTCGCCAAGCTGGGCGAGCCTTATAAGCAGGAGCTTATCCGCGATTTGCCGGCAGACGTGACTATTTCCCTGTACCGCCAGGGGGAGTTCGTCGACCTGTGCGCCGGCCCTCACGTGCCGTCGACCGGCCGGGTGAAGGCCACCAAGCTGCAGAGCCTGGCCGGGGCGTACTGGCGGGGCGACCAGAAGAACAAGATGCTACAGCGTATCTACGGCATAGCTTTCGAGAAGAAAAGCGAGCTTGAGGCTTACCTGACGCTGATGGAAGAGGCGGCCCGCCGTGACCACCGCAAGCTTGGACGCGAACTTGACCTTTTCAGCATCCAGGAGGAGGGCCCGGGGTTCCCTTTCTTCCATCCCAAGGGCATGGTTGTCCGCAACGAACTGGAGGGCTTCTGGCGCAAACTGCATGTTAAGTACGGCTACCAGGAGATCAAGACGCCGATTATTCTGCATGAGAAGCTGTGGCACCAGTCGGGCCACTGGGACCATTACAAGAATAATATGTATTTCACGACAATTGACGACGAAGGATACGCCGTCAAGCCGATGAACTGCCCCGGCGGCATCCTGGTTTACCGCTCGCAGCACCACAGTTACCGCGAGTTTCCGATCAGGACCTGCGAACTCGGCCTGGTGCACCGGCACGAGCTGTCGGGGGCTTTGCACGGGCTGATGCGCGTCCGCGCTTTTACCCAGGACGACGCTCATCTCTTCATCCTGACATCCCAGATCAAGGCTGAAATTAAAGGGGTCATCGACCTCTTCAACACGGTGTACGGCACTTTCGGCATGACCTACCGGGTCGAACTATCGACCAAGCCGGAAAAGGCCATGGGTTCGGACGAGGTTTGGGAGGTGGCCACCGCCGCCCTGCGGGAGGCCCTGGAGGAGTACGGCATGCCCTACAAGGTCAATGAGGGTGACGGCGCTTTCTACGGGCCGAAGATCGATTTCCACCTGCAGGACTCGCTCGGACGCACCTGGCAGTGCGGTACCATTCAGCTGGATATGCTGATGCCGGAGAAGTTCGACCTTACCTATACCGGCGAGGATGGCGCCAAGCACCGCCCGGTGATGATCCACCGGACTTGCTATGGCAGCATCGAACGGTTTATCGGCATCCTGATCGAGCACTACGCAGGCGCCTTCCCCACCTGGCTGGCCCCGGTGCAGGTGAAAATCCTGCCGATCACCGACCGCCATGTCGATTACGCTCAGCATCTGGCGTCGATCATGCGGGTGAAGGATATCCGGGTGGAGGTCGACGACCGCAACGAGAAAATCGGTTACAAGATCCGCGAGGGTCAAATGGAGAAGGTACCTTATCTGCTGGTTGTCGGCGACAAGGAGAAGGAATCGAATACCGTCGCTGTCCGGCAGCGGGGCAAGGGCGATGTCGGCTCGCGCACGGTGGTCGATTTCATCGACGACATCCTTACCGAGATCGTGGCTAGAAGCTAGCGAATTTCCGGCAAATGATGCTTGACTTTGCTGGGTGTTAATGCTAATATTACTAAGTAAACAACATACTTGACCAAAGTAGAAGCCATCCGCTTCTCACCCCGCAACGCCGTGTGCAGTTCGCCGGGTCGACAGCAAAACGTGTCTTGCGTTTATTATGGGTGGCATCTGCCACCTGTTTTATTTTTATCCGAAATTATAGGAGGTGTGCCGCAATTAGTAAAGAGAACCTGAGGATCAACGAGGAGATTCGGGCAAGAGATGTACGGGTCGTAACCGCCAACAACGAACAGCTCGGTGTCATGCAGCTGCGGGAAGCGCTGCGGCTCGCGGCTGAGGGCCAGATGGACCTCGTTGAGGTCGCGCCCCTTGCCAAGCCGCCGGTCTGCCGGATTATGGACTACGGCAAGTTCAAGTACGAGCAGCAGAAACGCGAGAAAGAGGCCAAGAAGAAGCAGAAGGTCGTCACCGTGAAAGAAGTGAAGGTTCGGCCGAACATTGAGGATCACGATTACAACGTTAAGCTGAAAAATGCCCTGCGGTTCCTGCAGGAGGGCGACAAGGTCAAGGCCACCGTGATGTTCCGCGGCCGTGAGCTGTCCCATCCCGAACTGGGCCGCCAGGTTTTGGTGCGCATGGCCGCTGAGCTCAAAGAAATAGCCAACGTCGAGCGCGAGCCAAAGCTCGAAGGGAAAAATATGATAATGATTCTATCTGCTAAACCACAACACTAAAGGAGGATTACTATGCCTAAAATTAAAACCCGCAGAGCCGCCGCCAAACGCTTCAAGGTCACCGGCAGTGGCGAATTTAAGCGCTCGAAGGCTTACAAAAGCCATATCCTGGAGAAAAAATCGCCGGCCCGCAAGCGCAACCTGCGCAAAGCCGGTCTTGTCAGCAAAGCCGACCATGACCGCGTTACCAAAATGCTCCCCTACGCCTAAAACGATATTATTGAACGGAGGAATGAGACATGCCGAGAGTTAAAAAAGGCGTGACTGCACATAGACGGCACAAGAAAATCCTGAAACTTGCCAAAGGGTACCGCGGTTCCAAGAGCAAACTGTTCAAGAAAGCCAACGAGACGGTCATGAAGGCCCTTTATTACGCCCGCCGGGACCGTCGGGCCAAGAAGGGCGAATTCCGCCGCCTCTGGATCGCCCGCATCAACGCCGCCGCGCGGCTGAACGGCATTTCCTACAGCCAGCTTATGGCCGGACTGCGGAAAGCCGGGGTCGAGGTTAACCGGAAAATCCTTGCCGACCTTGCCGTCAACGATGGCGGCGCCTTCAGCAAACTGGTCGACACCGCCAAAGCGGCCAACCAATAGTACAGAGTCGCCAAGACCCGGACCTTTACGGTCCGGGTCTTGTTTTTTTGTCAGCTCGCGGCACCCGGTTTTACCTTCGTGTATCTCTGGACAGGCTATAGAGAGACAGAGAATTCTGCGGGGTACTCATGAAGAAGAAGTTTCGATCGTTACGGGGGTTAATTATCGGCAAACCTCTCCACAATCAGGAGATGACCCGGGAGCGCCTACCCAAGTGGAAAGCGCTGTCGGTATTTTCCTCGGACGCTCTGTCGTCGGTCGGCTATGGGCCCGAGCAGATCGCCATGACGCTGGCCGCCTCGGGTCTGGCGGTCTACGGCTACTTCAGCTATGCTTCTGTCGCCGTGCTTGTGCTACTTATGATTGTCACTATTTCCTATGTGCAGGTGGCCAGGGCCAATCCCGGCGGTGGCGGCTCCTATTCGGTGGCTAAGCAGCATCTGGGGGAAACCGCCGCCCTGGTCACCGCCGCCGCCTTGTTTGCCGACTATACACTGACAGTGGCGGTCAGCGTTTCTTCCGGTACCGAGGCTCTCGTTTCCGCCTTTCCTGGGCTTATAGGCCACGAAGTGGCCATTGACCTGTTTGTCCTGTTCGTCGTTCTCACCTTGGTGAATTTGCGGGGAGTACGGGAAGCATCGACTGTTTTTGTCGTGCCGACCTACCTTTTTATGATTGCCATCCTTTTGCTGATTGCCGCCGGCGTTTATAGCGCCCTGACGGCCGGCGGGCCGCTTATTCCGTCTACTTCCTTCGAGCGTCAGCCGCTAGACTGGATAGTGTTGGCCTTGGCGCTGCGGGCTTTTAGCAACGGCTGCAGTTCGATGACCGGCGTCGAGGCTATCTCCAACGGGGTTACAACTTTCCAGTCGCCCCAAGTCGCCAACGCAATCAAGACGACTTACATGATGTCCGGTTTGCTGGCGGTGATGATCGCGGGGATATCCTTTCTGCTGCTGCGCTATCATATCGAGCCGCAGGAGAATGTGACAATGCTGTCGCAGATCGCCGCCCTCACCTTCGGCCGCGACTGGATGTACTACTTCATCCAGGTGACGACGATGCTGGTTTTGTACCTGGGGGCCAACACTTCGTATAACGGCCTGCCGCCGCTATTGTCACTGATGGCTCGCGACGGCTATATGCCGCGTTATCTGGCCCTGAAAGGCGAACGTCTCAATTTTTCCAAGGGTATTCTGCTGCTGAGCCTGGCGGCCGGGGCTTTGGTTGCCGGCTTTCGGGGCAATGTCGAGCACCTGATATCGTTATACGCCATCGGCGTCTTCCTGTCGTTCACAATCGCCCAGTGGGGGCTTGTCCGCCGCTGGCAGGCCGAAAGGAGCGACGGCTGGCTGGTGCGGGCGGTCATCAACGGATTCGGCGCCCTCATCACCGGCCTGGTCGTCCTGGTTATCGCCGTGTCGAAGTTTTTCCACGGCGCCTGGCTGGTGCTTGTTTTCATTCCGGCAATGATCTATGTCTTCAAAATGATCCGCCGTCACTACCGTGATGTCGCCGAGCAACTGCGCCTGCCGCCCGAGGCTGATGTCGCCTCCAGGGCCGACGGGCGGAACCTTGTGCTTATCCCGATTTCCTCGCCGACGGCAGCAATCATCAACACCCTAAGGTATGCGAGGATTATCGGTGACCAGGTAATCGTCCTCAATGTGGATACCGACGAGGAGGCCACGGCCCAGGCCCGCCAGAAATGGCAGGAGTGGCGGCCAGATGTGCCGCTGGTAACAATTCATTCGCCCTACCGCATGCTTGTTCAACCGCTTATTGACTATGTCGACGCCCTGGAGCGGGAAAAGCGGCCGGAGGACTTTATCACCGTGCTTATCCCGGAGTTCGAGACCAGTAAGTGGTGGCACCGGTTTCTGCACAACCAGACTGGCTGGCTTTTGCGAATGATGTTTATTCTGAGAAGCGACGTCATCGTGGCAACCGTCCCCTTTCATCTACGGCGATAGCGGGCAGTAAAGGGCAAGCGAATTCGAGGAGGCTTTGCAAGGTGGAAAAACCAAAGGTTCTGATAATCGATGCTTTTCCGGAAGCCCAAGCCGTCCTGGCGACCACACTGGCCAGCGGGGGCTATGATGTGGTAACCGCCGGCGATGCGTTGAGCGGCCAAAACCTGATGGCCAGGGAGAGCTTCGCGTTCATCGTGCTGCGGCTCAGGGCCGGTCAGGAAGAAGATATTACCGCTCTCAGACGACTGGCGACGCTGTCAGCCGGCCAGGGGGTGATCGTTGCCGCCCGCGGCGCCCATACGGAGGTGGTCGAAGCGCTTCGCCTAGGTATCCTCGATATAGTTGACCAGGCGCCGACGAACGAGCGGCACGAAGAAGGCAGCAAGGCATCTTTCGACGCCGTACTCGGCCAGGCCCGCCAGAGTCTGGAGCAGAGCAAACTCGACCAGGCGATGGTATTCATCAGCCAGGCTATTGTCATAAGTCCGGACCGGCCGGAGATTTTCAACCTCATCGGCGCCATCAAGGAGATGGGCGGCGACGTCGACGCCGCCCGTCGCATGTACCGGGTGGCGGTCACTCTCGAACCGTCCTATCAGCCGGCCCGCCAGAATCTTGAGCGAACCTGCGGCTGGCGCTACGACGCCGCTGACATCAATCTGGGCGACGGCCGGCCGGCCGGCATGTCGCGCCAGAAAAAAATATAATATTATAATGCGGCAATTAGGTAAATAACGTATAAATGCCGGCCAACTGGGGAGAATGTGGGGTAATCCGCCTGACAATTGCGAAATTTTCGCGAAGATTCCGCAGGTTTTTTCATCCGCTGGCGCGAATATCATATACCAACAAGTCAATATCGCAGTTTAAAGGGAGGAGTTTAACTTGAGCTTGGTAACGATGCGGGAACTGCTGCAGGACGCGCGGAAGCGGAAATACGCAGTCGGCGGATTCAACGTGTTCAACTTCGAAACCCTCAGCGCTGTGATGGAGGTGGCCGAAGAACTGAAAACACCTCTGATCCTGGGAATTCCCGAGCGTCTGTTCAAGTTTGTCGATGTCGATACCTTAAGCGCAGCCATGGTGAGGGCGGCCCACAGATCTGCGGTGCCCGTCGCCTTGCACCTCGATCACGGGCATACCTACGAAGGTGTTCTCAAGGCCGTCAGGTGGGGCTTTACGTCAGTGATGTTTGACGGGTCAGCCTTGCCCTTGGCGGAAAATCTCAAACGGACGAAAGAAATTACCCGCATAGCCCATACTCTCGGCATTTCCGTCGAGGGTGAGTTGGGCTATATTGGTTTTAATGACAATATATCGGATATCAAGGAAGACAACATGGTAGCCGCCGAAGTGGCCGCCGACTTCGTGGAAAAGACGAAAATCGACGCATTGGCGGTGGCGGTCGGCAATAACCATGGCGCTTATCGCGGCAACCCGAAACTCAGCTTCTCCCGCCTTAGCGAACTCAATTCCGCCGTCAACGTGCCGCTTGTCATGCACGGCGGTTCCCGCCTCAGCCGTGAGGATTACCGAACGTCCATCCTGTCGGGTATCTCGAAAATCAACGTGGCCACCGACATGTCCCAGGCGGCGGCCGAGACCCTCAAGGCCGAGCTGGCTAAAACGCCTAACGCCAACTATATCCACCTGATGTCGCTAGTCAAGAAAGGCGTCAAGGAATCGGTCCGTAAGTATATGCTGGCCTTCGACTGCATCAGTAAAGCGGTTTAACTGTTTGCTTAAGACCTGCCGGCATCCGGCAGGTCTTTTAGTATATTTGTATATTGGAAGCTCCCAAGTTGTGGTATTATAATGATTGATTGTCAAGCATGCAGGCTCTGAAAGCGAGAGGAACCGGATGACTTTAAGGGATAATGTCGTTGATCTGCTGGATATTTCCCAGTGGCGGCTTACGCCGTACCAGATACTGGTGAGCGGTTTCGCCGGCCTCATTCTGCTCGGGGCGCTCATCCTCTGTCTGCCGCAGGCCTCGGCCAGCGGCGAGCCATTGGGTTTTGTCGATGCTCTGTTTACCGCGACTTCGGCGGTCTGTGTGACCGGCCTGGTGGTGGTCGACACCGGCACCCGCTTTTCCTTGTTCGGTCAGCTTGTCATTATTTTCCTCATCCAGGCCGGTGGCCTTGGTTTCATGACGATGGCCACCCTGATGGCAATCCTCATCGGCAAGCGGATCAATCTGCGCGAACGTCTGATAATGCAGGAAGCCATGAACCAGTTGTCGGTGGCAGGCGTGGTTCGCCTGACGAAGTACATCGTCAAGACCACCCTGGTTATCGAATTCATCGGTGGCACTATCCTGGCCGTTCGCTGGTACCTCGACTACGGCCCCAAGGGCATCTACTACGGCTATTGGCACGCGGTATCGTCGTTTTGCAACGCCGGTTTTGACCTGTTCGGGGAATATCGCAGCCTGACCGGCTATGTGGACGATCTGACGGTTAACCTGGTGATTTCCGGCCTCATTATTCTGGGCGGTATTGGCTTCACCGTCATGGCCGATGTCTGGGAGAATCGCCGCTTCTCCCGGTTTTCCCTGCATACGCGCCTGGTTCTGGCGGTTACCGCCTTTTTGATCGTCTTCGGCACGCTGGTTATTCTGGCGCTCGAGTGGAATAACCCGAAAACGCTGGAGCCGCTATCCTGGCATGGCAAGCTTTTAAGCAGCTATTTTCAGTCGGTTACCCCCCGGACGGCCGGCTACAATACGCTTAACATCGGCGATTTGGGCAATGCAACCATTTTTTTCATCATCATTCTGATGTTTATCGGCGCCTCGCCAGGGTCGACCGGCGGCGGCATCAAGACGACCACTGCCGGTGTGCTGATGGCCGCAATCTGGACCATGTTCCGCGGCCGCGAGGATGTCGAGTTTTTTAATCGCCGCATTGAAAAAGCGATTGTTTATAAGTCATTCGTTTTGACCGCGGTCGCCGCTGTTCTGGTGGTATTTATCACCATGATGCTGTGTGTCCATGAATGGGACATACCTTTTTTGAACCTGCTGTTCGATGTGGTATCGGCCTTTGGCACGGTCGGCCTCACCACCGGCATCACCCCGCAGTTGACTGTGCCAAGCAAATTGTGGCTCATCCTCACTATGTTCGCCGGCCGGGTCGGACCAGTAACGCTGGCCCTGGCCCTGGCTATGCGGCAGCGGCGGGCAATGGTCCAGTATCCGGCAGGCAAAGTAATAATCGGTTAGAGGTGTTTTGGCTATGAGCAAGAAGGACAAACAGTTCGCCGTGATCGGCCTTGGGCGGTTCGGCACAAGTGTCGCCCGCACCCTTTTCAAGGCCGGCTATGAGGTGCTAGCGATCGATGCCGACGAGGAAGCGGTCCAGAAGTTCAGCAACGAGGTAACCCATGTCGTTCAGGTTGATACAACCGACGAGAACGCCCTTAAGGCCATCGGCATCCGTAATTTCGACACGGTGGTTGTTTCGATCGGCGAGGATGTGCAGGCAAATGTACTGACAACCCTGCTCCTTAAGGACCTCGGTGTTCGCCACATCGTCGCCAAGGCCAAGAGCGAGCTGCACGGCAAAATGCTGGAAAAAATCGGCGCCGACCGGGTAGTGTACCCCGAGCGGGACATGGGGGCCCGCGTGGCCCATAACCTGGTGTCGTCCAACGTGCTTGACTATATCGAACTGTCGCCCAACCTCAGCCTGGTGGAGGTAAGCGCGCCGCGGGAACTGGTGGGGCATAATCTGGCCGAGGCCAACCTCAGGGCCCGTTTCGGCGTGAATGTGGTGGCCATCCAGCGGGGCGAGGAGATTATCGTGCCGCCCGTGCCGACCGAGAAGATCCGCGAGAAGGACGTCCTGATCGTCGTCGGCGGTAACAGCGGCGTTACCAAGCTGGAGGAACTGGAATGACCGAAGTCGTCACAAGTCCGCACAATCAGCTGGTGAAAACGGCCGTGGCCCTTCGTCAGAAGAAATACCGTGACGAGCTCGGACTGTTTGCGGTTGAAGGGGTGCGGTTAGCCGAGGAACTAGCCGGCGCCGGCTGGTCAACGGAATATTGCCTGTTCACCCCGTCAGCCGCCGCAAATCCGCGGGCCGCCAAAGTACTGGCGACATTGGCGGCCGCTGGCTGCCGGCAGGTGGAGGTGACCGAGGCCGTCTTCGCCAAGGTGACCGATACCGAAGAACCTCAGGGCCTGCTGGTGGTCGCCGGCAAGCGGCCGACCGCCCTGGCCGAGCTGCTGACGCAGCCGGTGCCGCTCTTAGCCGTCCTCGACGACATCCGCGACCCCGGAAACGCCGGCACGGTCGTCCGTACGGCGGCGGCAGCCGGCTGCAGCGGTGTCGTTCTACTCAAAGGCTGCGCCGATCTCTACGCCGGTAAGACGGTACGGGCCACCATGGGGGCGCTGTTCAGTCTGCCGGTGGCCGAGGGCGTGGACAGGCCGGAGCTTGTAGATGCTCTGGCCAAGGCTGGCGTGCCGCTTGTCGCTACAGCGCTCGAAGGGGCGACGCCCTATTTCGCCGGCGACCTTTCCGGGCCGGCGGCCATCGTTTTCGGCAATGAAGGCCGTGGCGTCGGCGACGAGCTATTGGCGGCGGCGGCCAGAAGGCTGTACATCCCCCTCTACGGCCGGGTCGAATCCCTCAACGTGGCGGCGGCGGCGGCCGTCATCCTTTATGAAGCGGCCCGTCAGCGCCGGGCGTCCTTGTAATTTATCAGGCTATGTGCTATAATACGTTTAGCAATGACCTGTAATTACCAAGATAGGCAGAGAGGGTGTGGTCTCGTGCTGGTGACCGCCGATTTCTTCTGGAGGATGTTCGAAGCCACTGGTTCCATTGCTGCGTATTTGCTGTATAAAAGACTGATGGTCCAATAATAGCTGCCATGACGGAGAGAGTAGGCCGCCAGCGTTTCCACAGGGAGGATGCCGCCACCGACTGAGAGCGGGTCCGTTGCGTCCGGCTGAAGTTCACTCCCGAGCATCCGCGCTGAAGAGGGCATCTTGCGTAGGCCGGACGGTCTTCCCCGTTACAGGAAAAGTGAGTACACATTAGGGTGGTACCGCGGAAGCCAGACTTTCGCCCCTTGCGGGCGGAGGTTTTTTTATTTCTTAAGACTGATATTACGGGAGGTACGTATGGAGCAGATATTGAAGGAGCTGCGGCAGGTGGCGGTAGCCGAACTGTCGCAGGCGACGGGGCTTGAGAATCTCAACGAGCTGCGGGTGAAATACCTTGGCAAAAAGGGCAGCCTGACCGCCGTCCTGCGGGGCCTTGGCGGCCTCAGCCCGGAAGAGCGGCCGCGGGTCGGCCAGATCGTCAACGAACTGCGCAGCGAACTCGAAGGAATGATCGAGGCCAGGACCGAAGAACTCAAACAGCAGGAGCTGGCCGCAAAAATAGCTTCCGAGCGGATCGACGTCACCCTGCCGGGCCGCCGGCCCGATCTCGGCCACAAGCATCCGCTCACCCTCACCCTAGACCGGATAAAGTCGATTTTTATGCGGATGGGCTATGACGTAGTCGAGGGACCGGAAGTCGAAACCGACTACTTCAACTTCGAGGCCCTCAATCTACCGCCCGACCATCCGGCCCGCGACATGCAGGACACCTTCTACATCACCCCCGATATTCTGCTCAGGACTCACACCTCGCCGGTCGAGGCCCGCACCATGCAGAGCGTTACGCCCGATTCGCCGGTACGGATCATTTCGCCGGGCAAGGTGTATCGCTGCGACTACGACGCCACCCACTCGCCGGTCTTCCATCAGGTGGAGGGACTGGTAATCGATAAAGGGATTAGTTTCGCCGACCTGAAGGGCACCCTCGAACTGTTCGCCAAGGAGATGTTCGGCAACAGCGTCCGCCTGAGGTTCCGTCCTAGCTTTTTCCCCTTCACCGAGCCGAGCGCCGAGGTCGACATCTCCTGTGTCATGTGCGCCGGCAAGGGCTGCCGGACCTGCAAGGGCACCGGCTGGCTGGAAATACTAGGCTCAGGCATGACTCATCCCAGGGTGCTGGAAATGAGTAACTTTAACCCCGAAGTCGTCAGCGGTTTTGCTTTCGGCATGGGGGTCGAGCGGATCGCCATGCTGGTATACGGCATTGACGACCTGAGGCTCTTTTATGACAACGATCTGCGCTTTTTGGCGCAGTTTTAGGGGGACGGCCAATGCGAACTTCGATAAAATGGCTTAAAGATTACGTAGATTTCAACCAGTCGCCGGAAGAGTTGGCCAACCTGCTGACAATGGCCGGCGTACCGGTGGAGAATATCGAATATCCCGGGCGCGGCCTGGAGAATATCGTTACCGGCCGGATCGCCGAGCTGACCGCCCATCCCAATGCTGACAAGCTGCTGGTCTGCAAGGTTGACATCGGTCGGGGCGAACCGCTGACCGTCGTAACCGGTGCCACCAATCTGACGGTAGGGGCGATTGTGCCGGTGGCTCTGGTGGGGGCCAAGCTTGCCGGCGGCCTGTCGATCGACGCCGCCAACTTCCGTGGCGTCGCTTCCCAGGGGATGCTCTGCTCGGCTGATGAACTTGGTATGGATGCCAAGATTGTGCCGCCGGAGATGCGGGATGGCATCTACATCCTGCCGGCCGATACGCCGGTTGGCGCAGACGCGCTGACGGCCATGGGCCTCGACGACGTCATCCTTGAATTAGAGTTAACGCCCAACCGGGCCGACTGCTTCAGCGTCATCGGCCTGGCCCGCGAGGTGGCGGCGCTGACCGGCGGTACCCTGAAGAAGCCGATGCTCGCCCTGAAGGAAGAGGGTCAGGAAAAGGCTACCAGCCTGGCAACCATCGCTATCGAGGATCCATCGCTCTGCCCCCGCTTCTGCGGCCGGATCTTCCAGAACGTCAAGATCGGCCCCTCGCCGGCCTGGCTGCAGCGGCGCGTTCAGGCGGCCGGTATGCGCCCGATCAGCAATGTTGTCGACGTCACCAACTTTGTCATGATGGAAATGGGCCAGCCGATGCATGCCTACGACTACAACCTGCTGGCTAAGCACAGCCTAACCGCCCGCCGGGCCAATCCCGGCGAACGGATTACCACCCTCGACGGCAGCAAACGCGAGCTAAGCCCCGATATGCTGGTCATCGCCGACGCCGTGCAGGCGGTAGGCGTCGCCGGCGTAATGGGCGGCCTGGCCACCGAGGTGACGTCCGGCACCCGCACTGTGCTGCTGGAGGCCGCTTCTTTCAACGGCGCGAGCATCCGCCGGACCTCGAAGGCCCTCGGATTGCGGTCCGAGGCCTCGGGCCGCTACGAACGCGGCATCAACACCGCCGACATCATCCGGCCGCTCGATCGGGCCGCTCAGTTGCTGGAGGAGATGGGGGCCTGCACAGTCTGCCCGGGGGTTATCGATGTCTACCCGGATGTCCAATTGCCTCGCCAGGTCAGTTTTACGGCCGCGCAGATCAACAGCCGGCTGGGGGTCGAAGTGCCCCAGGCGACAATGGTGAACATTCTTAAGCGACTGGAGTTTGAGGTTGACGTCAAGGCCGATAAAATCACGGTCACTGTTCCGACCTGGCGCGGCGACGTCAGCCGCCCGGCCGACATCAGCGAGGAGATAGCCCGCGTCTGGGGCTATGACAATATTCCCACGACCATTCCCTATGGTGTAACCAAACCGGGCACCCAGAGCTACGCCCAGGCGATCATCGACCGGGTAAAAGACGGCCTTACCGCTCTCGGATTCAGCGAGGCCATTAATTTCAGCTTCTCCCATCCGGCCGTATTCGACAAGCTGGATTTGCCGGCCGACAGCGAGCTGCGCCGGGCCATCCCCATCCTAAACCCAATAACCGACGAGTTCCCGATCTTGAAGACTACCCTGATGGGCGGGGTGCTGCAGACGGTTGCCGGCAACCTGGCCCGCAAGAACGACGACCTTAAGATCTACGAGGTCGGAGCGGTGTACCGGCCGGAATGCCTGCCGCTGACCTCGCTGCCGGCCGAACCGGTTATGCTTTGCGGCGCCATGAGTGGCAAACGCTTCGAGCTGGCCTGGAACCAGGGGCGGGAGACAGTAGACTTCTACGACGCCAAGGGGACAGTGGAGGCGCTGCTGGCGAAACTGGGCATCAGCGGTTATTCGGTTGAACTTGGCGAAGCTATTGCGATGCATCCCGGGAAGACCGCCATATTCGTCAAGGACGGTGACCTCCTGGGAGCGGTTGGCGAGGCCCATCCAAAAGTACTGGACGCATTCGGCCTGAGCCGCCGGGTCTGCCTGTTCGAACTTGACGTCGCCATGCTTGTGAAGCACGCCGCTCTGGTCGGCGACTACAGGCCGCTGCCGCGTTTCCCGGCTATCGCCCGCGACCTGGCGGTCGTCCTGCCGGCCAGCGTACCCGCCAGCCAGGTGGCGGCGGCGATCGCCGCCAGCGGCGGCGAACTCCTGGCCGATGTCCGCCTGTTTGATATGTATACCGGCGAGCAGGTGCCGGCCGGGGCCAAAAGCCTGGCCTTCGCCCTCGTATTTCGGACGGCTGACCGGACGCTGACCGACGAGGAGGTCGAAGGTCATTACCGCAAGATTGTCGACCACCTGGAAAAAGCCGTATCGGCAAAACTGCGCGTGTAACAAAGAGGCAGCCCCCCGGGGCTGCCTCTTTTTGGCAGGAATATTGTCGGTTTGAGCGAAATTTAGATACAGAAGCCGGTGAACAGGGGTGAAATAATGGAAGCGCTGAAAAACAAGGTCACGGTGGAGATCTACGGTGAAGCCTACCCCCTGAAGAGCGAAGCCGACCTCGGGCGAATAGTTCAGGTAGCATTTTTCCTCGACGCGCGCATGAAGGAGACGGCCGGTCACAACCGGCGGCTGCCGGCCGCCAAAGTCGCTGTCCTTACCGCCCTCAACATCGCCGATGAGCTTCTCCGCTTGCAGGAAGATTACCGCAAACTCGTCGCCATCATGAACCGCGGCAAGGCCTGATGCCGACCGCGGCGGTATACCCTTCCCGCTGCCTGCAGATAATAACAGGCAGAAGGGGTGGTAAGCAGTGGAGCTTGGTAATGTCGGCAACGTTCTCCTGGAGATGGGCGTAATATTCATCGCCGCTCTGATTGTTGTCCGCCTTATGGGCAACCGGACGGTCGGCCAGTTTTCGCCTTTCGATTTTGTGCTGATGGTCGGCATCGGCGACATCGTCGGCAATGTGGCTCTCGACCGGCAGACTAACGTATTTACCGGTGCCGAGGCGCTCATCGGCCTGCTCATTCTCCAGAAACTGCTGTCGTGGTCTTCGCTGAAAAGCCGGGTGCTGCGCAAATGGTTTGAAGGTACACCGGTGGAGCTTATCGAGAACGGCCGAATACTTGAGGAGAATCTGACCAAAACGCAGTTCAATCTTGATGACCTCCGACAGGAACTGCACAAGCAGGGGCTCGACTTTGCCGACCTGCCTAACATCAAGCTGGCCCGCCTGGAGAGCTGCGGCGACTTTTCCATCATCAAGATGGACGATATTGAGCCGTTAACCAGGCGTGACCTGAAAAATTTCATCAACAGCCTTTCCGATAATCCGCTCAGCCCCCAGGGCGCCGGGTGGGCCAAACTGGACCAACTGGCAGCCGACGTGCGGGTGTTGGCGGAATATATAAAAAACCAGCCGCAGATGGCTGCCGGCGAGACCCCGTCGGCCCGGCCACCGGCCGAAGATTTCCAGTGAGGAAGGGTGTACCCTTCTTCTTTTGTGTATGGGGGACAGGAAAGTTGTGGCTGCAGTGCGAAAAGTATTATTGATATTTATCGACGGCCTCGGGCTGGGGGCTGACGACCCGGCCGTCAACCCGCTGGTTCGCTTCGATCCGCCGTTTTTCCGCCGCCTGTTCGGCCAGCCGCTTACCGGCAAACTGGGCCGAATTATCAGCGATAATGTTTGCCTTGTGCCGACCGACGCCAGGCTGGGGGTCGCCGGTCTGCCGCAGAGCGCGACCGGCCAGACGGCAATCTTCACCGGCGTCAACGCGCCTCGGCAAATGGGCCGGCATATACTCGGCTTCCCCGGCCCGGAGCTGACGGCGATCATCGTCGCCCACGGCATCATGGGAGAACTTGCGGCCGCCGGCTACAGCGTTACTTCGGCCAATATGTACACCGCCAATTACCAGGAACTGGTGGCCACAAGAAAGCGGCGCCACTCGGCCAGCACGCTGACCATCCTCGGCAGCGGCCAGCGGCTGCGCTCACCTGCCGATATGGCCGCCGGCGAGGCCGTTTATCAGGATATAACCAACGAGATGTTGCCCGCTTTCGGCGTGACCGACATCCCGGCGGTCAGCCCGGCCCTGGCCGGTGAACGCCTGACGGCCATCGCAGCTCGGCACAGCTTTACTTTATTCGAGTACTTTCAGACCGATCGCCGCGGCCACAAGGTCGACTGGGCCGAGGCCGAAAAAATCGTCGGCGTCCTGGACGGTTTTCTTGCTGCAGTGAAGCAGGCGGCCGGTGAAACCCTGGTCATGATCACCAGCGACCATGGCAATTTTGAGGACTTGTCCGTAAAAACCCATACCCTGAACGCCGTACCGACCATCCTGTTCGGGCCGGGCTGCCGGCAGGTCGCCGCCGCCATCGGCGATCTGACCGATATCAAACCGGCTATAATCGCTTATATCAAAGAAGGTGGAGCATAATGGCAGAACTATTGGCCCCGGCCGGCAGCCGGGAAGCCTTCAACGCCGCGGTCGCCAGCGGGGCCGACGCCGTGTATCTGGGCGGGCGCGCCTTCGGGGCCCGCGCCTATGCGGCCAATTTCAACGACGAAGAATTGGCCGAGGTGGTGCGGGAAGCCCATCTTGTCGGCGTGGCGATTTACGTTACCGTCAATACCCTCATTGATAACGAGGAAATTCCCGCCCTGATCGATTACCTCGGCCATCTCTACGAATGTGGCGTGGACGCTGCCATCCTTCAGGATATCGGCGTGGCCGCCGTTGCCCGCCGGGTGGTGCCAGGCCTGCCGCTTCACGCCAGCACTCAGATGACCATCCATAACTTGGCCGGGGTGGAGTTTATGGCCCGCCAGGGCTTCAGCCGGGCCATCCTGGCCCGGGAATTGTCGCTGGCCGATATCCGCCACATCTGTCGCCATTCGCCAATCGAAATCGAGACCTTCATCCATGGGGCCCTGTGCATCTCGTATTCCGGCCAGTGTCTGATGAGCAGCATGATCGGCGGTCGCAGCGGCAATCGAGGGCGCTGCGCCCAGCCTTGCCGTCTGCCGTACACTTTGGTCGATACTGCCGGCCGGGACCTTCTGAGCGGCCAGGATGCCGGTGAGTACCTGCTCAGCCCGAAAGACTTCAACACCCTTGCCCATATCCCCGACCTCATCGAGGCCGGAGTCAGTTCCTTCAAGATCGAGGGCCGGATGAAGCGGCCCGAGTATGTGGCCGTGGTTGTCGACAGCTACCGGCGGGCCATCGACGGTTACCTGGCTAATAAAGCCGGTTTCGAGGTGCCGGCCCAGGCAGAGAAAGACATGGCCCAGGTATTTAACCGGGGCTTCACCACCGCCTACCTTTTCGGCAAACAGGGCAAGAACATGATGAGCGACCGCCGGCCCAATAACCGCGGCGTGCGCATCGGCCGGGTCGTAGGCTACGACGCCGGCAAGAGGATGGCCGCCATCAAGCTGGACGAGCCGCTGGGCCTGGGCGACATCGTCGAGTTCTGGGTCAAGGTGGGCGGTCGGACGAGCGCCACAGTGACGGCGCTGACGGTGGACGGAAAGCCGGCCGAGACGGCGTCGGCCCAGGCCACTGTAGTCATTCCGGTCGACAGCCCCGTGCGGGTTGGCGACAGGGTCTTCAAAACCTTCGACGCAAAACTGATGGAAAAAGCCCGTGGCTTGATCGCCGGCAAGGTCCGTCGTGTTGGCGTCGACGCCAAGGTAACCGTGGCCGAAGGCCGGCCGCTGGCCATCACCTACAGCGACGATGCCGGCAACCGCGGCTGCGGCCAGACGGCGTTCCTGGCGGAAAAGGCCATAAAAAGGCCGCTTACGGTTGATACGATAGCTAACCAGGTCGGTCGTCTGGGGACTACGGCCTTCGTGCTGCAGGGCCTGGACTGCGATATCACCGGCGAGGTCATGGTACCTGTAAGTGAAATTAACGAGGCCAGGCGCCAGGCGGTGGAGGAACTGGAGAAGGCCAGGCTGGCCCGCTACGCCAGGCCGCCGCTTTCGGTCCGCGTGGACCCGGCCGAGTTCCGGCCGGCCGCTGACGGCCGGCGAGGCAGACTGCGGCTGGCCGTCAATGTCGATACCTATGAAAAAGCGGCTGCCGCTGCCAATAACGGCGCCGACATCGTCATGTTCGGCGGCGAGAGCTTTGCCGGCCGGCCGGTGACCGCCGACGACTACCGGCGGGTGGTGGCTCTGGCCCGCGCCCGCGGCCTCGCCGTTATCCTGAACACCCCCCGGCTGGTGCTTGAGTCGCAGATGCCTTCCCTGGAGGCCGACTTCGAACTTTTTCGCGAGCTGTCGCCGGACGCTGTCAGCGTGGCCAACCTCGGCACGCTCGAGCTTGTTAACCGGCGACCAGGCCTGAGCGTCCACGGCGACTGGCCGCTTAATATCTATAACACCGCGGCCATTCGCTTCCTGGCCGGTCAGGGCCTGACAAGCCTTACTCTGTCGCCTGAGCTGAATTTCGGTCAGGTCGAGGCCTTGGCCGGCGAGCCGCTGGAGCTCGAATGCCTGGTTCACGGCTTTCTCACCCTGATGATATCCGAGTACTGCGTTCTCGGTGCATTCCGCGGCGGCCTGCACAGCGGCCGCTGCAGCCGCCCCTGCCTGGGTGGGCCCCACTGGCTGAAAGACCGCCTGGGGGAAACCTTCCGGGTGATGACCGACCAGCACTGCCGCATGCACCTCCAGAACGCCAAAGAACTCAGTATGCTGCCCCATGTACCGCGGTTGGCCCGCAGCGGCCTGGCCCGTATCCGCATCGAAGGCAAGGCGGCCTCGGCCGAACATGTGGCTGAAATGACCGCCCTCTACCGCGGCCTCATCGACCAGGGCGAAAACCATCCTTTAATAGCCGGCGATCGGCTGAAGGATGTGGAGCACGAGGATATTACCCGCGGCCACTATTTCCGCGGCGTGCTGTAAACGGCCGCTCAGAAGCCACCATAGACTAGGCGGCTTCTGAACGGCCTAACTCGATCTGCTTTATTGAAAGAGGAGAAAATATGGATTCAGCTGTTTTGCATACCCTCGAGTTCGATAAAATACGGGCCATGCTGGCCGAGGCCACCGGTTCGGCTCTCGGCCGGGAACTGGCTGAGGCCCTCGAGCCGGAAAGCGACATCGCCGAGGTGGAAGATCGGCTGGCCGAAACCCAGGAGGCTTACGACCTCTTGGTAGCCGGCGCACCTGTACCCCTGGGTGGTATCCGCGACATCCGCGAACGGCTCCGGCGGGCCGAAATTGGCGCCAGCCTGGAGCCGGCCGACTTTGTGGCAATCGCCAGCACTCTCTACGCCGCCCGCCGACTTAAGCAATTTTTTCACGAGCAAACCAAGCCGTCGCCTCGTCTGGAAGAAATCGTCGCCGCCATCGGTGTCTTCCGCACACTGGAAACGGCCATCGACGACGCCATCGGCGACCAGGGGGTTGTCAAGGACACCGCCAGCCCCGAACTGGCTCGCCTGCGGCGGGAGATCCGGGTGACCCAGAGCCGGGTCAAGGAAAAGCTGGACCATGTCCTGCGCTCCAGCGAATATCAGAAATATTTCCAGGACGCTCTTGTCACCATGCGCGGCGACCGCTACGTCATCCCGGTCAAGCAGGAATACCGGCATGCTTTTCCCGGCATTGTTCACGACCAGTCGGCCAGCGGTGCCACCGTCTTCATCGAGCCGATGGCCGTAGTCACCCTCAATAACGACCTCAAGCAACTGATGGCGGCCGAGGTCAGCGAGATTGAGCGTATTCTTCGCCAACTGACCGCCCGCGTAGCCGGCGAATACGAGGCTCTCCTGGCAACCTGCCAGGCCCTCGGCCAAATCGACTTCGCCATCGCCAAAGCGCGCCTGGCCATTGCCATGCGGGCCAGCCGGCCTCTCCTCAATACCGCCGGCTACGTCCATCTTCGCCAGGCCCGTCATCCGCTTATCCCGTCCGACGTTGTAGTGCCGATCGACGTCCGTGTGGGCAAGGAGTTCCGGGTGCTGGTCATAACCGGTCCCAACACCGGCGGCAAAACGGTTTCCCTGAAAACGGTCGGCCTGTTCGCCCTGATGACTCAGGCCGGTCTGTTCATCCCGGCGGCCGACTCGGAGATGCCGGTTTTCGCCAACATCTTCGCCGATATCGGCGACGAGCAGAGCATCGAGCAAAGTCTAAGCACATTTTCCGCCCACATGACCAACCTTGTCCGCATTCTCGGCAAGGTAGGCGCCGCCGACCTTGTGCTTATCGATGAGATCGGCGCCGGTACCGACCCGGATGAAGGGGCGGCCCTGGCGATGGCCATTCTCGAATATCTATACGGCCGGGGCACGCGGGTCATCGCCACTACCCATTACAGTGAACTCAAAACCTTTGCCTATGCCAGACATGGAATTGAAAACGCCAGCGTAGAATTTGATGTACAGACTTTGCGGCCGACCTATCGCTTGCAAATTGGCCTGCCCGGGAGCAGCAAGGCTTTTCTCATCTCCCGCCGCCTGGGCCTCGACGGGGCTATCGTCGGCCGGGCCCAGGAATTGATTGACGAGGACTACGCCGAATTCGACAAGGTGTTGACCTCGCTGGAGGAACAGAAGCGGCTGCTGGCCGACCGCCAGGACGAAGCCCTCAGACTCCGGCAGGAGGTCGAAAGACTGCGGCAGAGCCTGACCCATGAGCAGGAAACGCTGGCCGCCAGGAAAAACGAAATCTTGGCCAAAGCCCAGAGCGAGGCCGAAAAGGTTCTCCGCCAGGCCCGTAGCGAAGCCGAGACGGTTATCGCCGACCTCAAGGCCCAGTTCAACGTTCAGTCGATGCGCGATCGCCAGCAGGTCATCGACGGCGCCCGCCGCCGTCTGCGGGCAAGCATGGAGGGGGCACGGGACCTCGCGGAGGACGACAAGGCCGAAAAATGGCAGCAAGCTACCGCCCAGACCCTTGTTCCGGGAGCAATCGTCTACGTCACCACCCTTGGCCAGAAAGGAACCGTGCTGGCCCTGGCCGGCGAAGAGGTTAGCGTGCAGGTAGGCATAATGAAAATGAATGTACCCCTGGCCAGCTGTCGGCTGGTCGAGCAGGCGGCCGGAATCAAGGAAAAGGCCGGCCGGGCCAACGTAGATCTGGCCAGGGTGCAGAGCGCAGTGCGGGAAATCGATATCCGCGGCCAGACGGTGGACGAGGCGGCCGAAGTCCTCGACAAATTCCTCGACGACGCCATTCTGGCAGGCCTGAGTGAAGTTATCGTCATCCACGGAAAAGGCACCGGCGCCCTGAAAAAGGGTGTGCGCGCATATCTGAAAGGCCACCGCAGCATAAAGGAGATCCGCATCGGCGAAGTCGGCGAAGGCGGCGACGGCGTAACGGTGGCAAAATTAAAATAAGGAAACGGGGGAGCCGAGATGATTTACAAAAGTCAGGAAATCGAAGAACGCGCCGTCGAACAGATTGCCGACCTCGTGTGCGTGGCGGCCCGCACGGCCCCGAAAGGGCGGGGCGTAGACAACCTTGTCACCATGATCGTCAAAGCCCGCGAAAAGGACCAATTGGCCGAGGAGATGCGGAAAATTGCCAAAACCAGCGGCGCTCAGTTCTTTGAGCGCGACGCCAACTGCCTCGACAAAGCCACGATGGTCATTCTCTTCGGCCAGAAAGTCAAGCCGCTGGGGGTGACCCCTTGCGGGTACTGCGGCTGGGCCAACTGCGGCGAGTGCGAGAAAAATAAGGGCAACTGCGCCGTGAGCATCGGTGACCTGGGTATCGCCATCGGCTCGGCTGTCAGCGTGGCTGCCGCCCATCACGCCGACAACCGGGTGATGTTCTCGGTAGGTAGAGCGGCTCTCAATCTCGATCTGTTCGAGGACGACGTCAAAATCGCTTACGGCCTGCCGCTCAGCGTAACCGGCAAAAGTCCTTTCTTTGACCGCGGCTGACGGAAAATTACGCCAGAAAGAGGCATGGAAAATCCATGCCTCTTTTTTACTGGTCGCCAGCTAGGATGTTTCGAGTAGTCAGCTTGGCCGGCAGGCTGAAGGCCGGCAACTCGGCGAGGGGCGGCAGCCCGGTGACGGTCTGCAGCGCGGGCGGCACCCCTGGCCCGGGCGGCAACGCGGGTTGCAGGCCGGATTGCAAGATGGGAAGCAGGGTGAACAGTTGGGCGAGCAATTCGGGTTGCAGGAGGGGAAGCAGTTGGGAATGCACAGGGGTATGCAGCTCGGGTTGCAGTTCGGTATACAAAGGGCGGCGCCCTGGCGCTCGTCATCCCAGTCGACGAAATCCGGGTATTCCCAGGCGAACTTGCTTAGGTCGGCCATTCAAATCTTCCTTTCGCGTCAATAAACTGATTAATAATTATTACATAATATGACGACCGCTCCGATTAGTTGCCGCCGGGGTTATCGGTCTGTGGCCGCCAGACAGGAAAAAAGCCCAGCGGCGAGGCTGGGCGGAGAGGAGGATAGACATATGAGGTAAACCGTAATCTGATTCCCTCTTTATTTTATGTCGAATTTACGGAATGTGACACTTGGGCGGAAAAGTACTCGGAGTATAGCCGGCAAGATCCCGGCGTCTGCCCGGGTAGTGATCGATGGCGGTGGCCAGCCGCCTGATGCCCTCGCGGATTCTTTCCGGGGGCATATTTGAATAGTTGAGCCGCAGGGTATTAGTGACCCCGCCGTTGGGGAAGAAGGAATCCCCCGGTACGAACGCCACATCCAGGGCCAGGCTTTGCCGCAAAAGTTCGACGGCATTTATCTGGCCAGGCAGCTCTACCCAGGTGAACAGGCCGCCCTGGGGCCGGGTAAAACGGGCTGCAGGCGGGAAATATTCCTCCAGGGCTGCTATCATCACGTCCCGGCGGGATTTGTATATCTGGATGATCTTTTGAATATGGGCGTCGTAGTCGTAGAGTTCGAGGAACTTTGCGACTGCCCATTGATTCAGGGAAGAGGTGTGAAGATCCATCCCCTGTTTCAGGAGAACGTACTTTTCCAGCAGTTGCGGGGCGGCCGCCAGCCAGCCGAGGCGCATGCCGGGGCACATGGTCTTGGAAAAAGTGCTGACGAAGGTAATCAGACCTTTAGGATCGGAGGCTTTGACTGCCGGCAGGTGGTCGCCTTCAAACCGCAGCTCGCCATAGGCATTATCCTCGACCACAGGGATTTCGTATTCACCGACCAGGCGGGCAAACTGGCGCCGCCGTTC
This sequence comes from Bacillota bacterium, assembly GCA_023415075.1. Lineage (GTDB taxonomy): Bacteria > Bacillota > Negativicutes > Sporomusales > UBA7701 > JAEZLU01. Next base: position 3,708 of record JAEZLU010000079.1, on the reverse strand, counting down.
GAGCGACCAGGTACGGCCGGTGGGGTTTTGAAAATCGGGAATGATATAAATCAGCCTGACCCCGGCAGTTGTCCGCAGGATTTTCTCGAGCTCGCCGATATCCATGCCGGCTTCATCTGTCGGCACTTCGACAAACTGCGGCTGATAAGCCTTGAAGGCGCTGATGGCCGCCAGATAAGTGGGGCTTTCGCACAGCACGATGGACCCCTTGTCCAGGAACAGTCTGCCGGCCAGGTCGAGGGCCTGCTGGGACCCTTGGGTTATCAGAATGTCGTCAAAGTCCACGTGTACGGCTAATTTACTGCCGAGACGGGCGGTAATAAGGCGGCGTAAATCTTCAAGCCCTTCGGTGGTCGAATATTGCAGCGCCCGGCTGCCGGCCTCCTGCAATACCCTGGCCATAACCTGCTGCAATTCGGCTACCGGGAAAACTTCCGGGGCCGGCAGACCGCCGGCAAAGGAAATAACCTCCGGCCGCTGAGTGATTTTGAGGATTTCGCGGATTTCCGAAGCCCGCAGGGACTGCATCCGGTCGGCAAACACGACAGCCATGTTGATTCCTCCCTCAAAGCCATGATATTAGCCTAATAATACATGGCTAAAAAAACGTCGTAAATATCCAATTTTCATATTAACCCTAAAAGTGGATACTATTTACTGTTTGCGGCATAATGGATATATCCAAAAATAAAAAATAGGCGGGCAATTAGCCCGCCTGTTTATTTTTTCTTAAAAAGTGCTTTTCCAGTTCAAGTAACGGCCCAGTCCTTTTTTTTCGCCATCAGTCCCTTCTGCCGCTTGCGGCTTTTCCGCCAGCGCCTCGATTGAGGTCACGGTGGCGGCGGTCGGTGGCGGATTCCGCCTGGCTTCGTGCTTCTCTTCGCCCTTATCGCCGGCTTTTTCGCCTTTTGCTTCGCTTTTCGGTTCGCCTTTGTCGCCCTTATCGCCCATGTTGCCGAGCATGCCCATTACCGCGCCGATGGTGGCCGGATTGAGTTTTGACTTTATCTGGGGGTTGTTGAGGAGAGGCAGCAGCGAAACCAACGTTTCCGGACCGAGCCCCCCCTCGCCTTTGGCTAGGTCGCCGAGTAGCTTATGCAGCGGCGAAACCCCGCCGGCCACCGGGGTGGCTTGCGCCGGGACGGCGCCTTGACCGCGGCTGAGGATGGACACAAGGCAAATAAGCGACAGTACATTGATCAACGAATCATAGCCACCGCCTTCCACCGCGGATTCTAGCATCCGGGTCACCGACTGCATCAGGGGCGCGCTTTTTTCCGCCGGTTCGTTGGCCATAGCAAATCCTCCTTAAAACAGCCCGGGAATATTCGGCAAGTTCAGGTCGCCCGCCAGCTTGCCCATTGCCGCCTGGTGCATTTCCCGGGATTGGGCCAGGGCGCTATTTATCGAAGCTACTAGTAGGTCCTGGAGCAGGGGGGCGTTGTCGGCAGCCAGGTATTTTGGGTTAAGCTCGATTAAAAGAACAGTCTGCTGGCCGTTGACGATCACCTTTACGACATCACCGCTCGAAACCTCGATCCGCTCGTTTTTCAGTTCTTCTTCCCGCTGGCTAACATGCTGCTGAACTTTCTTCACCATGTCCATCACATTACCTAACTGTTCCCACACAGCTTTTTCCTCCCTGCAGTTTTATGCTAATCTATGCGTTGTCCGCCGTGGTGTGTGTGTCCACACTTTTTTTTGGGACCGAATGACCGGCTCCGTCATATATTAGATTAGAAAAATCTTCGAGAGGGTGGAAAAGATGCGCGGCAAACGGAGCAAGAGAAGAGCAGACCGTGAGGCCGGTCCGGATGAAGAAGTAAAGGAAGCCAAGCCGGTTGGCAAACGCACGAATAGACCCTTAAGAGCTTTGCGCCAGGTTATCAGCAGCCCCGATTTCGGCTATCAGGCCGTGGTCATCTTGCTGTCGCTTGCTCAGGGCAACTTTCCGATGGAACGGCGGCTTAACACGATGACCTCTTCCGTCGACGCGCTCCGCAATATAACCGGGGTTATCGATAATGCTATGACGTCGTTAAAGACGGCTGCCGACGCTCCAAGGCAGATCAGGCAGCTTATCAAGCCGGGATCGGCTAAAATTTAGTGACCGGGTAACACTTTGTATTTCAAGCCCATATGATGACAGTAGAAGGGCGGGCGGTACTTGAATAGTGGTGACAACACTCTTTCAAAACGCCCTCAGCAAGATACATTAAGGGGGTAATAACGAATGGGTAGAGGTTTTTGCGGAGGATTCGGCCACGGCGGCGCGATAGTCGTCGTCATCATTATCATCATCCTGCTCTTGTTATTCTTCGAGGAGGAAGAGTCCTGCACCATCTGAACGCTTACTTAGTGAGCGGAACACGCCGATAGCGTGTTCCCGGTTTATGGGTCATTAGCCAGACGACACGGAAGTAATGCGGCGTGACAAAAGACTGAGACTGGAGGAAGGAGGTTAGATTATGGGGGGATTTTGCGGTAGGAATAGTATGGTGGTGGTGGTCGTTATCATTATCATCCTGCTTCTGCTATTCTTTGAGGAAGATATATCAACCTGCATTTAGCAGCCGGCCAGACGGGAACACGCAATAAGCGTGTTCCTTTAAATTTTTAGTGGGACGACAGTAACAGATGGCCGGCGGGGCCCATATATTAGACTAAAAAGAATCCCAAAGATAAGGTCAGTCAATGAGGAAGGAGGACGAATTATGGGTCGCGGATTTTGCGGCGGGTTCGGCGGCGGTGGCGCGATAGTTGTCGTCATCATCATTATTATCCTGCTACTGTTCTTCTTTGAAGATATTACAAATTCTATCTGATGATATTTAGTTCAACAGGAACACGCCGGCGCGTGTTCCCGCTGTTTGCAGGGAATGGGGCTGGCAGGTGGCGACTGTTCAATAATTTATATGCGGCAGGCCGGAAAAAAAACACGCGCCAATGCGCGTGTTTTTGATTTCCGTCAGAAATAATACCGGCAATGTTAGTTTTTCTTGGGAGCCGCCGGCTTAGCCGGGGTGGACGGCGCCGCTGGCGTCGTGGGCTGCTCCGGTTTTGCCGGTGGCGGTGGCAGGGCCTTTCCGCCGACCGGCTGGTTTTCCGGGGGCACCGGAACGCCGTCGGTCGCCGGTTGGCCGTTCGCCGGCGGTGTCGTTTTTGGTTGGGTACCTTCAATGAAAATTTCCTGGCGGACTTCTTTATCCTTGTTTTTGGGGTCGCCCGGCTGACCATCCTTTGGCGGCATGGTCACAGGGGCGCTTACGATGCCGCCGGGGCGGACGAAATCGCGGACCGGTACTTTAGCCAGGGCGGCCGTCATGAAATCGTGCCAGATTGGAGCGGGAATATCGCCGCCGGTTATGCCGTTAAGGAAGTCGCCGGTATCGAAGCCCATCCAGACGGCGGTTGCCAGATCGGGTGTAAAGCCGACGAACCACGCATCCTTATAGTCGTTGGTGGTGCCGGTTTTACCGGCGGCCGGCCGGCCGATATTGGCGGCCGCACCTGTGCCGTGAGTGATTACGCCCCGCATCATATCTGTCAACAGGTAGGCGCTGCGCTCGTTGACGACGACTTTTTCCCGCGGCTGATGTTGCTCGAGTACCTTGCCACTCCGGTCGACGACCCGGATTATCGCCGTCGGCTCGACTCTAACGCCGCCGTTGGCCAGGACGCCATAGGCGCTGGCCAGCTCTAGGGGGG
>JAEZLU010000045.1 GCA_023415075.1 Bacillota bacterium | reverse complement strand
TGCGCCTACTGCGCGCTGCAGGAGTGGGGAACCATCCTGCGGGTGGTTCAGTTTGTGTTTTTCACGGCGTTCCCGATGTGGCAGTTGCTGCTGTCCACCAGCCTGCTGAATTTCCGGTTCATGAACTTTCTGCCGCTGTGGCCGGCGGACGCGGCCGGGGTGGCGGCGGGGACTATGGATGCGTGGGGGTTGTACGGCGGCTATGAAGCGATTTTGCTGCTGCTGCCGCTAGTGTATAAGGGCAAGACCAAACCGGCGACGGCTATCGCGGGGGCGATCGGGCTGGCGGCGGCGGTGTTTTTGCTGTGGGAGGCACTCACGGTAGGGACGCTGACGCTGGAGGGGGCCAAGAACGTGACTTTTCCGTTGCTGTCGGTGGTGCGGCCGGTCGAGATACCGGGTACCTTCCTGGAGCGGCTGGACACGTACTACCTGTTGTTCTGGCTGCAGGCGGTCTTTACCAACGTGATGTTGTCCTTGTATATGATGGCCCAGGCCCTGACCGCCCTGTACGGCTACGCCGACCACCGGCCGCTGGTGCTGGCGCTGATACCGCCCCTCTTCCTGGTCATCGACGCCAGCCACTTTGTGACGGTTTATGATATTTTGTTCAAGCTGTCCCAATGGACGGGGTGGCTCTTTTCGCTGGGAGTGGTACCAGCCAGCGTGGCGCTGGTGTGGTGGAGGAGGCGGCAAAGCGATGACCTGGCCAAAAGGCAGGCATAGAGGCTGGCTGGCGGCCGGCTTACTTGGGGTCTGCCTGGCGACGGCCGGCTGCTGGGACCGGGTGGAGATTCAGGACCGGAGCTTTGTACTGGCGGCAGCGGTCGATGTGGTCGAGGCGGATGCGGAGAATGAGCCCGGCAAGGCCAGGGTGGAAAGTTCCGGCGTCGCCGGCTCCCCGCCCCGTTACCGGGTGACGCTGCAGGTGCTGCGGCTGGGGGCCGGCAAGGCCGGCGAGGAGAAGCCGGGCGGCGAGACCAAGACCTTTCTCCTGAGCAGTACGGGCCGTAACGTGTTCGAGGCGGAGCGGGACATGATGGGGGAGAGCAGCAAGGCGATCTGGTTCGAAAACATCCAGGCCGTCATCCTCAGCCAGGCGGTGGTCGAGCGGTACGGCCTGGCGGCACCGCTCGACCTCTTCCGGCGGGACGGCGAGATGCGCTGGCGGGCTCAGGTGTTCGTGACGGCGGGCGAGGCCCGCAAAATTCTCGAGGTACAGCTGCCGACCGGCGAGCCTGGCGGCATCTACCTGGCAAATGTGGCCAGGCGCCACAAAAAAGACACCTACCTGGCCGCGGACCGCAGCGATATTGGCTTTGCCACCCAGGCGGTCGACAACAACGCCGACATGATCTTCCCGGTGCTGGAGCCTGTGGGCAAGAGCCTAAAGATAAAGGGCGGCGCCATGTTCATGAAAAATAAGTTCCTGGGGTATATGGACGAGTACACCATCCAGGGGCTGAGGCTGTTCCGGGGGACGGAGAAGTCGGCCCTCATCAGTTTCGAGTGCCCTCTCCACCCGGGCAATACGGTGACTTTCGAGGTGTTTCGCCACGATACTATCCTCAAGGCCCGAGGCGAAGGGGAGAATGTGTATTTCACGCTGGCGATCGCCATGCGGGGCAATATCGGCGAAATCCAGTGCCAGCATCTCCATGACACAAGGAGTAAGGAGTATCGGCTGGCGGCCCAGCAGTTATTCGCCGAGGAGGCCAGGCGCAACATTGAACATACGCTGGCGCTCGCGCAGAGACTGGGCTGGGAGTCGTTCTATCTCAGGCAGACGCTGCAGGCCTTCGAGCCGAAAACGTGGGAAAAGATCAGGGACCGCTGGGACGAGCTTTATCCGCGCATCCCGGTGCAGGTTAGCGTACGGGTTTCCGTCGTCAATATCGGCGAGCACAAGTAGTGGACGGTTACAGAAAAAAATAGCGGGCGGTGTATAAGATTGCAAAAAAGGCCGCGTAGAATAAGGCGATGCGGCGGGCCAGACGGGCCTCGCGGGTCCGGGCGCCGTGGCGGTCGAGGGTGCGGGCGAGCACATAGGCGGCAACGGCGGTTGCCACGAGGACGACCGGCAGCTCAAACACGGTAACATGGATGATAAGAAAGACGACCTTGTCCCATACGGCAGCGATGTCCACAACCAGGGCCTCCCTTGCAGGCGGAATCGGTATAGTATTACCAGTTCGCCGACAAATAAGCTGTTATTCCGGGCGTACGGGGCACTGAAGGTGCCTGGGCGCCTTTTTTTGTACTATTTCGGGTCTGCCAGGCATATACATCAATGAAGTAGCTGGCGGAGGAGGGAGAGGCATGCCGCTGGAGGATAAAACGCCCAAATGGCGCCATCAGGTTACGCTGGTTGATCGCGAGGAGTTGTCGGTGGAAGGGGTGGAGAATCTCGGCAGCTTCGACGAGAAGGAAGTGGTTATGGAGACCGGTCAGGGGGTGCTGACCGTCCGGGGCGAGGGCCTTAACATCAAGCAGCTCAACCTGGAAAAAGGCAATATCACCGTGGAGGGTACGGTAAAGTCGATTGCCTATGAGGATGAGACCAGACAGAAGAAAGGCCTGCTGGAAAGGCTTCTGAGGTAGGAGGAAGGAGAACGGGTTGCGGCTGAGATTGCTGACATTGTGGTATAGCCTGCTGGCGCTGGCGGTGGCTGGCAGCGTCGTTTACGCCGTGGCCTCCCTGGGGGCAGAATACGGGCGGCAGCGGGCTCTCAGGGATTTTGGCGCGGCCGCGGCCGCGGGCCGGCGGGAGGTAGACAAGGTACCGTACGCCGAGCTGATCAATCGCAGCGCCCGCCTGGAAGGGATAGACGCCAGGCTGGTGGCGGCCGTGATCCGGGCGGAGAGCTCCTTTCAGCCGCAGGCGGTGTCGCGGGCCGGGGCGAACGGACTTATGCAGGTCATCCCGGCGACCTGGCGGGAGGTTAACGGACGCCTGAAAGTATGCGCCGGCCGCCACGCGGGGGAATGTCAGGCAAGCTGTTACTTCGAGCCCGAACTGAATATCCGGATCGGTACCGCCTATCTGGGCGAACTGACCCGCCGCTATCAGGGCGACACGGTGCGGGCGATCGCCGCCTATAACGCCGGGCCGGCGGCGGTAGACCGCTATGGTGGCATACCGCCTTTCCCGGAAACCGAGGAGTACGTGCTGCGGGTGGTCGGCTACTGGTATGATTTCAGCCGGCTGACGCCGCCGGCGTACGGACTGGCGGCCGAAAATTGGGAAGAGACCAGGCTTGTGGCCGGCTGGGGCACGGTGACCGCCTGCGCGGCCGGCGCACTGGTGGCGACCAGACTGCGGCGCGAGCGGCGGTCCTGGCGGTGGCGGTAGCAAAGGGGCGGACAGAGTGGGTGCAGATAGCCAGTTGGCAACCTTCATTATCACGATCGTCACCGGCATGGTGCTGGGCCTGTTGTTCGATTTTTACCGGGTGGCGCGGCTGGCGCTGCGGCTAGGGTGGGGCTGGACGGCCCTGGCTGATCTTCTGTATTGGCTGGTGGCGACCGCGTTGGTGTTCACCGGCCTGCTTTTCGGCAACTGGGGCGAGGTGCGGCTGTACGTTTTTTTCGGCCTGGCCGGCGGTGTCATCTGCTATTATCGCTTGTTCAGCCGCTGGGCTGTCCGACTGCTGACCGGGCTGGTCCACCTGGTGGCCCGGCTGGCGTCGATGGTCAGGCTGACGCTTTCTTACTGCCTGGTGCGGCCGCTGCGCTTTCTGGGGCGGCTGGTGGTACGGACGGCCGGTTTTATAGGCGGCCGGCTGCCTTTCCGCCGACCGCCGCCTGATGAGCCGGGGCCGCCGGCGTAGAGAAAATCGGCTAAAAAGCAGGAATGTTTACATAGTAAGCGAATAGGGTTATGGTAGAATTATTCCCGGGCCGACAGGACGGCTTCCGGGCCGGGAGGTGACAGGCATGGCCGCGAAGCGTACAACCTATCGTATCCGCTGGTTCCGGCTGGCGGTGCTGGCAGTTGCCGGCTATGGCCTGTATGTATTGGCCGGCCAGCAGCTGGAGCTTAACGCCGTCAACCGCGAGGCCGAGGCCACCCGCATCCGTCTGGAGCAGCTGAAGCAGACCAATCAGACAATGGCGGCCGAGAAGGAAAAGCTGGCCACGCCGGCCTATGTGGAGAAGGTAGCCCGCGAGGAACTGGGACTGGTGAAGCCGGGAGAAGTGCCCTACGTGCCTGCGGAAAAAAATTAATGGCCGGCGCCTTCCTTGACACCTTTTCAACGGCAAGAGTATAATATGGTTGCAAAACATAAGTATTAAGGAGGAAATTTGATTAGCATGTCCATTCAAGTTGGCAGTGTGGTTGAAGGGGTGGTGACAGGCATTACCAACTTCGGCGCCTTCGTCGAGCTGCCTGGCGGAAAAGTAGGCCTTATCCATATTTCCGAGGTTGCCGATGTTTATGTCCGCGACGTGAAAGACTTTCTCAAGGAACAGGACAAGGTAAAGGTTAAGGTTCTGTCAGTCGACGAGCGCGGCAAGATCGGCCTGTCAATTAAGCAGCTCCAAGAGCCCAGCGCCAGAAGAGCCCCTGCCAGCGACCGCCGCCCGGGACGATTTACCCCGCCGGCATCCTTCGAAGACAAGCTGAGCAAATTCCTCAAAGATAGCGACGAACGCCTCACCGACCTGAAGCGCAACACCGAGTCCAAGCGCGGCGGCCGGGGCGCTCGCCGGGCCGAGTAGTCAAGCATTAATTTCAGGAGCATCCGTTAGGATGCTCCTATCGTTTATAAGAACTGTATGAAAGAACAAAATAGGCTGGGGAGAAAGGTCCAGATGCAAGGCACGACGAGGACTGGAGCGGAATCGTACTGGAAGTACGAAGAAGCGGAAGCCCGCAGGAGTAACACCGCATATGGGCCGTTATCGCCAGCCGAAAGGAGCATCCGTTAGGATGCTCCTGTTGTTTCTGCCGACTGGTGTCGGTTTTTTTTATTAACCGGCGGCGTCATTAGACAAATACCATAATGGAAAATTATGTAAAATGATACTATGACGTGCTGGGAGTGGAAATGATGCCAAAGGGAACGGTTATAACTTTGTCGGGCGATGGCGGGGCGGTGTCGCCGGCGCCGGCGGGCGGGCGGCCGTACTGGTCCGCGGTGGGCCGGCGGGCGCTGGAACTCATGGCGGAGTTGACGCGGCCGGCAGGCTTGATATACAATGTCGTGGCTTTTTTGCTGGGACGGGTGTCGATTCTCGGCGAGTTGGCACCTTTTGGCTTGGCCTTTTTTGCGGCACTGGTCCAGACCGACCGCAGGCGGGCGCCGGCGGCGGCGGTGTGGGCGCTGGCGGGCGGGCTGTCGGCCGGCCGGTATCTGGAGGCCGGTGTCTATTTGCTGGTTATCCTGGGTTACTGGCGGCTGGTCGGCCGGCTGACCAGCCTGCAGCGGAAGGCTCAGATAGTGCCATTGTTCGTGTTTACGGCGGTTGCCCTCGGAGGCGGTCTGCTGGTATTCTGGCAGCAGACGCCGCTTTATCATTTGCTGCTGGTGGCCTTCGACGCAGGACTGTGCGTGATTCTCACCTTTATATTTCAGGCGGCGCTGGCGGCGACGACCGGCCAGGGAAGGCGGCCGCTCACCAGCGAGGCTGTGATGTGCCTCCTGGTGCTGGTGGCGGCGGCGGTGGCCGGCTTCGGCGACCTGGGTGTGGCCGGCTATAGTTTGCGGAATGTGGCCGGCGGTCTGGCAATAATGGTGCTGGCTTTAAGCGGCGGTGCCGGGCTGGGGGCGGCTGCCGGTGTGGTCGTCGGCCTGGTGACCGGTTTGAGCGGCGGCGACGCGCCGCTATTTATCAGCCTTTACGCGGTGGCTGGCCTGCTGGCGGCCGCTTTCCGCTCGCAGGGCAAGTTGGCGGTGATCGCCGGCTTTTTGCTGGGAGGGGCAATCGGCGTGCTGGCTTTCGGCCAGGTCCAGCTGCTGCCGGCGCTGGCTGAGGCGGCGTTGGCGACGGCGGTCTTTGCCGTCCTGCCGATGCCCTGGCTGCGAAGCTGGAGCCGCAGCCTCAAGGAGCAGGAACGGCGGGCCGGCGAGCGGCCCGAACGGGCGGCGGCCGATAAGCTCGGGAGGGTAGCCGATATTTTCGGCAGTTTGGCGGCAACTTTGAGCCAAGGAGCGGCCGACGAGGCCACACGGGTGCGGGCGACTGACGAGACCAGGCTGCTGGCGGCGGTTGGCGAGCGGGTGTGTGGACCCTGCCGGCGGCGGTCGGCCTGCTGGGACAAGGCCCATAACGAGACGGTCCAGGGACTGCTGGCCTGTCTGCTGGCGGCCGAGGAGGGACGACTGACGGCCGCCGGTTTACCGGCGCCGCTCAAGGCAAGCTGCGAGCGGGCCGGCCTGCTAGCGGATACGGTTAATACGGTGGCCCAGCAGAACAGGCTTACGGCGGCCTGGCAGAAAAGATTGGCCGATACCCGGCGGCTGGTGGCCGAACAGTTGAGGGCGGTCGGGAGCGTCCTCGGCCATTTGGTGGGTGAATTGTCGCCGGAACCAGCCGGGCGCGTTTTGCCGGCGCTTATCCGGGAGAAGGCGGCGGCCGGCGGCTGCGAGCTCGCCGGGGTGTGGCTGGAGGCCGGCGACGGCCGGCGGACGGTGATGGTGACCAAGGCTCCCTGCGCCGGCAGCCGGGAGTGCCTGAATACTGTGTTGCCGCTGGTCGGGTCGCTGACCGGCGAGAAGCTGACGCTGACGGCCCGGTGCGGCGATGCGGCCCGCGGCACAGCCTGCCGACTGGCGTTTGAGACGGCCGGCCGCTACCGGGTGCAGACCGGCTGGGCGAGCGCGGCCAAGGCCGGCCTGTCGGGTGATTCGTGCGCGGTGCTGACGCTGCCGGCCGAGCGGGTTGCCCTTGTATTGAGCGACGGTATGGGCAGCGGCCGGCAGGCGGCCGGCGAAAGTGCGGCGACGGTGAGGTTTCTTGAGAGGCTGCTGACCGCAGGCTTCTCGGTGGCGGTGGCGGTTAAGACGGTGAATTCGCTGCTGCTCTTGCGGCTACCGGAGGAAAGCTTTACAACGGTTGATATGGCGGTCGTTGATACAGCCGCCGGCGAGGTCGAGTTCCTCAAGGTGGGGGCGGCCCCCAGTTTCATCAAGCGGGTGGGTGAGGTGGCTACCGTGCAGACGGCGTCACTGCCTGTCGGCATCATGCAGCAGGTGGAGATCGAGCCGGTGAGGTGGCTGTTGGCCCCCGGCGATATCATCGTGATGGTGAGCGACGGCGTGGTCGATATGCCTGGCCGAAGGCTGGAGCGGGAGCCATGGCTGGTTAATTTCCTGCGAAGACTGCCAGACGGCGACCCACAGGAGACGGCGGCCAAGATTCTCCGCCAGGCCCGCGAACTGGCCGGACCCCACCTGCGGGACGATATGACGGTGCTGGTGGCCAGGGTGACGGCCAGGCCCGGGTTCGAATCATAGGTTGCGAATATGAGGATGCCATACCCCCGGTCCGCTAGGCTGGGGGTTTATCTATGGCGGTAAGCGGTTAGACTAGCCGTATAGCAGGAAAACGCCTGACGACAGGCGAAATAGGCACAGATCAGCTTTAAGGACGGGTGGTTCGGTGAACGTGGTGCCGCTGGAGGAGACAGTCAGGCTGGCCGTGCTGGCCGGTGAGGTTTTACTGCGCAACGGGGCCGAAACCTCGCGGGCCGAAGAGACGATGGGCCATATCGCCCGGGCCTGCGGCGCCGGCGGGGTCGAAAGCTTCGTCATCCCCACCGGGGTGTTCATAACGGTTAGCGGCAAGGATGGCCGTTCACTGACGGCGATCCGGCGGGTGAGCGAGCGGACGATAAACCTCGACCGCATCGCAAAAGTCAATGCGCTGTCGCGTAGCCTGGCTGAAGGCCGGGTGGCGCCGACCGCGGCGCTATGCCAACTGGCCGCCATCGCCAAGGAGCGGACTGGCTTTGGCGTGGGTCTGTCAATGCTGGCCTCGGGCGGGGTCGGCGGCAGTTTCGCGTTTCTCCAGAGCGGCGGCCCGAGCGAGGTGCTAGCCGCTTTTGCGGCCGCCTTGGCGGTCCGCTTTTTCGCCCATGTGGTGTCCAAGCTTAATGGCGTTCAGTTTACCTTCGAATTTTTCGGGGCGCTGGCCGCGGCCCTGGTAGGCAGCCTGGCGCATCTTTTTTGGCCCGGCCTCAGCCGGGATATTGTGATTGTCGGCGGGATCATGCCGCTGGTTCCGGGGATGGCGATAACCAACGCTATCCGCGATGTAATCGCCGGTGACCTTTTGAGCGGGATGTCGCGCGGCCTTGAGGCGGCGCTGACTTCAGCCGCTGTGGCCATGGGCGTGGTGATCGTCCTGGCGGCGAACTTGTGAGGTGACGGCTATGCTGGCGGGAAATTTTGCGGCCGTTTTTCTGATGGGGCTGGCGGTTGGCGTGCTGTACCAGGTTCCCCGCGGCCTTTTGGCTTACGGCAGCCTGAATGCTACGGCCGCCTGGCTTGTAACCTATGAACTTTTGGCCGCCGGGGTGTCGGTGGCGGCCGCAAACTTCTGCGGCGGCCTGGTGGTGGGCACGGCGGCCGAGCTTTTGGCTCGCCGTCTGCGCAACCCGGCGACGATTTTCATCATCCCCGGCTTTTTTCCGCTGGTGCCGGGGCGGGAGGCCTACACCACCATGCGTTACCTGGTGGAGGGCCAGTATTCGCCGGCGCTGGCGATGGGGGTCCAGACTATGCTGACGGCCGGGGCGATTGCTTTCGGCATTTTCGTGAGTATTACTGTTTACCGGCTGGCGCTGACTTATTATTTCCGGAGGACTTCAGGCTATGTTGACCGCGGTTAGGAGTTTTATCGACAGCCACCGCCTGCTGGCTGAGGGCGACAGGGTGCTGGCAGCCTGCTCGGGCGGGCCGGATTCGCTGGCCCTTGTCCATGTTTTAGCCGCCCTGGCCGGCGAGTACGGCTTCAGTCTGGCGGTCGCCCACTTCAACCACGGGCTTAGGGGAGCCGAGGCCGACGCCGACGCCGCCTTTGTAGGTGAATTCGCCGCCGCTCTTGGCCTGCCTGTATACCAGACCAAGGCCGATGTGGCCGGCTTCGCTGCCGAAAACGGCCTTAATAAGCAGGAGGCCGGGCGGCTGCTGCGCTACCGCTACTTCCGCGAGACGGCTGCCGCAATGGGCGGGGCTTTCATCGCCACCGGCCATCATCGCGGCGATCAGGCCGAGACGGTTTTGCTCAGCCTGTTCCGGGGGGCTGGCAGCGCCGGCCTGGCCGGCATGAAGCCGACCGAGGACGGTATAATCCGGCCGCTACTGGCGGTCGAGCGGGCGGCGATTGAAGCTTACTGCCGGGATAACGGCCTGACGCCCCGCCTGGACAAGTCGAACCTGAATACTAAATACAGGCGGAATTTCTTGCGGCTGGAGCTTATGCCGCTGCTCGAACGGGAGATTAATCCGAATGTGGTTGATACTCTCTGCCGGGCGGCCGAGGTTATCGGCGATGAACACGAACTGGTGGCGGCGCTGGCGCTGGCCGCCTGGCCGCAGGTGGTCAGTGAGTCCGGGGACGGTCTGGCCCTCGACTGCCGGCAGCTTGATATGCTTCACGTGGCCGTCCGGCGGGAGCTTGCCCGCCAGGCCATCGAAAAAAAACGGGGCGATTTGAGAGGAATAAGCTTTTTTCATGTGGAAAGGTTATTAGAAAAGGCTTTAAACGGCGCGACCGGCAGCGTGCTGGAATTACCCGGCAATCTCGTGGCCCGCAAGGAATACGGTAAGATTCTCCTGACCGCGCCGGCGGTCCCGCCGGCCGGCATTGAGCCGCCGGGCGTGGCCATTGCCGTGCCGGGGCTGACGCCGGTACCGGCCCTGGGGCTGGCGGTGCGGGCTGAGCTTACCGCGAACCGGCCTGCTGCAGCCGGTTCGGGTAGCGCCGTTTTTGACTGGCAGGCGTTGACGCCGCCGCTTTTTGTGCGGACCCGTCAGGCGGGCGATCGCTTCCGGCCGGCCGCTGGCGCCGGCGGCAAGAAGCTGAAGGAGTTTTTCATCGACGTCAAGGTGCCGCGGCGGCAGCGCGACCGGGTGCCAGTCATCGCCGACAGCCGGGACATCATCTGGCTGGGCGGCCTCCGTCAGGCCGAACGCGGCTGTCCAGGGCCGCAGACGACGAAATTCTTGCAGCTTACTATCAACGAGCAGGAGGATTGAACTGGTGGTCGACGACATCAAAGAGGTGCTGGTGAGCCGCGAGGCTCTGGCGGCGCGGGTCAGCGAACTGGGAGCGGCGATTTCCGCCGATTATGCCGGCAAGGATATACTGATGGTGGGCGTCCTGCGGGGCGCGGTCATTTTCATGGCCGACCTGGCCAGGGCGATACAGCGCCCGGTGGCCATCGATTTCATGGCTGTTTCCAGCTACGGTCTGTCGACAAGTTCGACCGGCGTAGTCCGTTTTCTCAAGGACCTTGACGAGGATATCGAGGGCAAGCATGTCCTGATTGTCGAGGATATTATCGACTCGGGACTGACGCTTAAATATTTGTACGAGAACCTCAAGAGCCGCAAGCCGGCCAGCCTCAAGATCTGCACCCTTCTCAACAAGCCTTCCCGCCGCAAGGTCGAGGTGCCGGTCGATTACAACGGCTTTGACATACCCGATTACTTTGTTGTCGGCTATGGCCTTGACTATGCCGAAAGGTACCGTAACTTGCCATTCGTCGGCGTGCTCAAACCGGAGGCCTACGGTGGCTGAGCGGTGCATAATATATGAGGAGAACGCTTGGCCGGCGAGCCGCTGGCTTTGATTGTCACGCCGGCTATTCTATGGTATAATATTCTCCTATGGATGCAGTAGCTTTTTCGCCTAAGTTCTAGCGAAAGGGGGTTAATCTGTTGAATAAATTTTTTCGCAACGTGAGTTTCTACCTGCTTATTATCATCATCGCCATTTCGATTATCGATTATTATTCATCGCGCACCACCACCAAGCAGGAGATTAGCTATACCCAGTTTCTGCACCAAGTTGACGAGCAGAAAGTGGAGCGCGTTACGATAGTGGATAACACTATCCGGGGTAAGCTCCGGGACGGCCAGGAGTTCACGACCGTTACTCCCAACGACCCTACCCTTATTACCGTTCTGCGGGAAAAGAATGTTGATATCAAGGCCGAGCAGCCGCCCCAGCCGCCGTGGTGGACGACCATCTTCTCATCGGTGCTGCCCATGCTGCTCCTCATCGGCGTCTGGTTTTTCATCATGCAGCAGACTCAGGGCGGCGGCAACCGGGTGATGTCTTTCGGCAAAAGCCGCGCCAAGCTGCACAGCGAGGATAAGATAAAGGTGACCTTCGCCGATGTGGCCGGGGCCGACGAGGCCAAACAGGAACTGGAAGAGGTAGTCGAGTTTCTCAAGCATCCTAAGAAATTCAACGATCTGGGCGCCCGCATCCCTAAAGGGGTGCTGCTGTTCGGGCCGCCGGGTACCGGCAAGACGCTGCTGGCGCGGGCGGTGGCCGGCGAGGCCGGTGTGCCGTTTTTCAGTATCAGCGGCTCCGATTTCGTTGAGATGTTTGTCGGCGTTGGCGCCTCAAGGGTGCGCGATCTGTTCGAGCAGGCCAAGAAGAATGCTCCTTGCATAGTGTTTATCGACGAGATCGACGCTGTCGGCCGGCAGCGGGGCGCGGGCCTCGGCGGCGGCCACGACGAGCGCGAGCAGACGCTGAACCAGTTGCTGGTCGAGATGGACGGCTTCGGTGTAAATGAGGGAATCATCATCATCGCTGCCACCAACCGGCCGGATATCCTTGACCCGGCGCTCCTCAGGCCAGGCCGCTTCGACCGCCAGGTGGTGGTTGACCGGCCTGATGTCAAAGGCCGCCAGGAGATTCTCAAGGTCCATACCAAGGGTAAGCCGATGGGCAAGGAGGTCAGCCTGGAAGTGCTGGCTCGCCGTACGCCCGGTTTTACCGGCGCCGATCTCAGCAATCTGGTGAACGAGGCGGCGCTGTTGGCCGCCCGCCGCAACAAGAAGCGGGTCGAGATGCCGGAAATGGAAGAAGCGGTGGAACGGGTGGTGGCCGGTCCTGAACGTAAGAGCAAGGTCATCAGCGAGAAAGAGAAGAAGCTGACCGCTTTCCACGAGGCCGGACACGCTCTCGTAGGCATGATGCTCACCCATACCGACCCTGTGCACAAGGTATCGATAATCCCCCGCGGCCGGGCCGGCGGTTATACGCTGATGCTGCCGAAGGAGGACCGCTATTATGCGACAAGGTCCGAGCTCCTCGACCAGCTCAAGACGCTGTTAGGCGGCCGGGTGGCCGAGGCCCTCGTGCTGAACGAGATAAGCACCGGCGCCCAGAACGACCTCGAGCGGGCCACCGACCTTGTTCGCAAGATGATAACCGAGTACGGTATGAGTGAGGTGCTGGGGCCGATTACTTTCGGCCGCCGGCAGGACCAGCAGGTCTTCCTCGGCCGGGATATCGCCCGCGACCGCAATTACAGCGAAGAGGTGGCCTACTCCATCGACAAGGAGGTCCGCCGCCTGATCGAGGACGCTTACGCCAAGACGGAAGAAATGCTCCAAGCCAACATGGATAAGCTGCACCTCATCGCCGAAGCGCTGATCGAGCGCGAGACGCTGGAGGGCGACGAGCTCAGACAGCTTTTGGATACCGGCAAGATCGATGATAAGGAAAAACCGGCCGAGCCGGCCGTCGCTCCGACCAATGCCCTGCCGACACCGGCCGGCGAACCTGGTCCCAAGGTGGTATATACTTTCCGGCGGGAGGATGACGGTCTGTGGCAGAAGCGCTGACAGTCGGCGCCAGTGGCCAGGCGGTGACCAGGGTGACTGCCGACAATACGGCCGAGCGCTTCGGCAACGCCGGGGCGGCGGTGTTCGCAACACCGATGCTGGTGGCTCTCATGGAGCAGGCAGCCATTGACGCCATCCGGCCGTATCTGGCGGCCGGCCAGGGCTCGGTGGGCACGCGGGTCGAGATTTCCCACCTGGCGGCTACGCCGGTGGGCATGACCGTAAAGGCTACCGCTACCCTTATGGAGGTTGCCGGCAAGAAGCTCACCTTCACGGTCGAGGCCTACGACGACCGGGAAAAGGTAGGCGAGGGCCGCCATGAGCGCTATATTATCGAGACCGCCAAATTTTTGAGCAAGATTGCGACTAAGAAGTAAAGCAAGCGAAATATACAGCACTTCAGACCGTTCAGTAAGGTCCGGCTGCAAGGCGCCCACAGGATGCGCCGCGAAGGCGTACTTAAAACGTACGGCTAGCAAGCATCCGAGGAGCAAGAGCGCAAGGTCTTGCCGCGTAAGCGGCTTAGTCCTGCGGCCTGCCCCGCGCGGGTACAACGCAGGCGGGCCTTTATCAACGGTCTGACGGGGGATGAGTTTATGCCTAAGCGGTGGATTCCCAACATCCTTACGGTGATAAACCTCTTTGCCGGCGTGGTGGCCATCCTGTTGGCCCTTGTCCAGCAATGGGCGCTGGCTGTTGGGCTGATTTTCGGCGCCGCCCTCTTCGACAGCCTGGACGGCCGGGTGGCCAGGCGACTTAATGTCGCCAGCGAGTTCGGCAAGCAGCTGGATTCGCTGGCCGATCTCGTTTCTTTCGGTGTGGCGCCGGCGGTGTTGACTTATCTGCTGGTATTTACCCAGTCCGGCTGGAGCGGCTATCTGGTGGCCGCCGTATTTCCCGTCTGCGGAGCCCTGCGGCTCGCCCGTTTCCAGATTTCTGGCGTCAAGAGTTATTATGTGGGCTTACCGCTGGCGGCGGCCGGGCCGATCCTGGCGGCGAGCGCCTATTTCGCCCAGGTGCTGCCCGCAACTGTCCAGGCGGTTATCCTGCTGGCTCTGTCCGGTCTGATGGTGTCGACCGTCAAGCTGCCGAAAATGTAGTCGGACGGACATGAAAAAACCGTTGCTCTTAGGAGCAACGGTTTTTTGCTTATGTCAGAAGGTCCGGTGTGCGTGGTGGCCGGGGCGCCCGAAGGCCTGCCGCAGTTTCTCGGCGTCCTGCTTCATGGTGTCTTTACTGACGCCAAGGGTCTGGGCGACATCGCGCCAGCTGTTGTTGATTTTTTTCAGGCCGAGGATTTCCTGGCTGGTTTTGCCGGTATCCTGGGCCAGCAGGCCGGCGACGGCGACGTCGCGGGTCCGATATCCCTGTTCAAGCAGGCCGAGGGTGGCTTGGCGGTCGAAGCCGAGTTTGCTGCTCAGGCGGTCGGCAGCGAGAGCCTGGCGGGTCGCTTTCATTTGCTCCTTGGTTATGCCGAGGGTCTGGGTGACATCGCGCCATTTGTTGTCGGCCGTTTTCAGGGCCAGTACTTCGTCTAAGGGCTTGTTGCTGGCTTTGGCCAGGAAAGCGGCGCGGCCAATATCGCGGAACTTGACGCCTTTGTTGTATTGGTCGAGGATTGTTTCCTTGCTCATCCCGAAGGTGTCGGCCAGACGGTCGGCGGCTTTGTCGGGATCAAACTGGTGCTGCCCGAATCCGGGTCCGTGCTTGTCGCCCTGGGCGGCCTGGACGGCGAAGGGGGCGGCGGCAACCAGGAGAATGAAAGCTCCGAGGGCGATCATGGCTACGGCCTTTTTCGATAACCGGTTCATTTGTCATTACCTCCGTCTATGTAGTCTATTTTCATCAGCCGTATCTCGGCTGTTGAGGTTAGTATAGTTGAAAAATATGACAAATATATGACAGGTAAAAGCCTGGTAAAAGAACTAAAAAGACCCGGGCTATAAGTAGCCAGGGTCTCAATAGTCGAGCAGGGTTTTCCTATGCCACCGGTAGGGTAAAAGTAAAGGTCGCTCCCGCTCCCGGCGGACTGTCGACGGTTATGTCACCGCCCATGGCCCGTACAAGGTTAAGGGTGATGGCCAGTCCGAGGCCGGTGCCGCCGCCGCTGCGGGAGCGGGACTTGTCTACCCGGTAGAAGCGGTCGAAGATGTAGGGCTGATCGCCCGCCGGGATACCGGGACCGTTGTCGCTTACGGCGACGGCGACCTTGTCGGCGGCCGGGCGGGCGGCGATGGCGATGACGCCGCCGTCCGGCGAGTAACGCACGGCGTTGGCGATGAGGTTGGTCAGGATCTGGGCCAGGCGGCCGCCATCGGCCAGGACGGGCGGCAGGCTGGCCGGCACATCCAGACGGATGCTGAGATTTCTGGGGGCCAGCAACTGTTCGTATTTGCCGGTGTCCCGGGCGAGGTAGGCGGCCAGGTCGAGCCGTTCAGGTATGACGCTCAATTCGCCGGCCTCAAGGAGGGAAAGGTTCAGGAGGTCATGGAGGATGTGGTCGATGCGGCCGGTCTCGCTGACGATGGTGGCCAGGTAGCGCTTTTCGTCCTGGGGGCCGGCCACCCCGTCCTGGAGGGCTTCGGCCAGGGCCTGGATTGAGGCGACCGGGGTCTTGAGCTCGTGGGAGACGTTGGCCAGGAAGTCGCGGCGGTTCTGCTCGATTTTGGCGAGCGAGTCGGCCATGGTGTTGAAGGTCTGGCCGAGTTTGCCGACTTCGTCCTTGCCGGTGGCGGCGGTGCGTGCGGTATAGTCGCCGCCGGCAAAGCGGGCCGCCGCTTTGCTGATGTCGGCCAGCGGATGGGTGAGGCCGCGGGCGATGAAAAAGCCGAGGATGGTGGCGGTCATCGTGCCGAAGACGAGCGACAGGATGAGCAGGCGGTCGATGGCCTGGACGGCCTGGTTAACGCCGGTTATCGGCGTATAGAGGAAAACGGCCGCAGGTGCGTTGTTGGCAACAAGGGGAGCGGCGACGATTATCGAAGGATCGAGTTGTTCACGGCCCCGGCGGACCCAGGATTGGGGCGTACCGGAAAAAAGGGCTGCGAGGCGGGGCGAGTTTTCCGGGAAGGGCCGGTTGCCCCAGCGTGGCGGCGGATCGCCGGCGAGTACTTTGCCTTGCTGGTCGACGACCCAGATGCGGGCGCCGATCAGGTCGCCGAGGACTTCCAGCCGGTAGGGCAGACTGCCGCTTCTGAAGGCGCGGGCTACTACGCCGGCAATTGCTTCACTTTTGCCGAGCATTTCGATCCGCTTGGTTTCGATGACGTGTTCGCGGACGAGGTAGGACATGAGGGCACCGAAGGTGACGATGGTCAGGAGGATGACGACTATGTGGGAGATGAGCAGGCGGCCGAAGATCGAGCGGATCATTTGCCGCTCACCTCGAATTTGTAGCCGGTGCCCCAGACGGTATGGACGAAGGTGTTGGCCGGATCGGCGAGTTTTTGCCGCAGTCTCTTCACGGTGGCGTCGACGGTGCGGTCGTCGCCTTCGAATTGATAGCCCCAGACGTTGGTGAGGAGCTGTTCGCGCGAGAATACGGCCCGGGGATGGCGGGCCAGGAAGAGCAGCAGTTCGAATTCTTTGGGGGTTAGGGCGATGGCCCGGCCGTCCTTTTCAACCGCCTGGGTGGCCGGGCTTATCGTCAGGCCAGGGAACTTGAGGGTGTCGCCGTCACTGAAGATGAGGCCGCTCCGCCGGAGGACGGCCTTGACGCGGGCCACCAGCTCCCGCGGGCTGAAAGGCTTGGTGACGTAGTCGTCGGCCCCCAGGGAGAAGCCGGTGATCTTGTCGGCTTCAGTGCTCTTGGCGGTAAGGAAGATCACCGGCACCTTGCGGGGCAGGGAGCGGGCGATTTCCCAGCCCGAGCGGCCGGGGAGCATGATGTCGAGGATGAGCAGGTCAGGCTGAACGGATTCCTCCAGGTCGATGGCGGTGTCGCCGTCGGCGGCGGTGTGCACGCTGAAGCCTTCCCGCTGCAGGTAGAGCTGGACGACTTCGAGGATGCTGGCCTCGTCGTCGGCCACAAGAATTTTTATCGCCATTTTTCCCTCCATGCTTGTCGATAGTAGAAAAGAGTGCTATTATATGAGTAATCAATAGCCTCCGGGGGCAAGTCCCGGGCGGGCGGCATCCTGCGGGAGCCGCACCGAGGACAGCGAGTAGCCGAACCGAATATTCCTGGGGTTACCAAACCGCTTGGATCCATGGGACTGAGACGGCGAGGACCGGAGTGGGGTTTTTCTGCCTTTCCGTCTTTGCGGGAAGGCATTTTTAATTTTTGGAAAGGGGTTTTGACTATGGATATCATCAACCGGGTGACCGACATCCGTGAACGGGTGGGCGCGGCCAGGGAGGCAGGACAGACGGTCGGTCTGGTGCCGACGATGGGCTATCTCCACGAAGGCCACCTAAGTTTGATCCGGGCGGCCAGGACGGCCCACGACCTGGTGGTTGTCAGCATTTTCGTCAATCCGCTCCAGTTCGGCCCGCAGGAGGACTACGCCGCCTACCCGCGGGACCTCGAACGCGACAGTAGGCTGGCGGCCGCGGCCGGGGCCGATATCGTCTTCGCGCCGGCAGTGGCTGAAATGTATCCCCAGGGCTGTGGGAACATGCTGACGTTCATCAAGGTCGGCGGCGTGAGCGAGCGCTTGTGCGGAGCCTCGCGGCCGGGGCACTTCCGCGGCGTGGCCACCGTTGTCAGCAAGCTGTTCAATATTGTTGGCCCCGATACCGCCTACTTTGGCCAGAAGGATGCCCAGCAGGTGGTGGTCATCAGGCAGATGGTGGCCGACCTGAACATTAATGTCGGCATAACCGCCGTGCCGATCGTTCGCGAAACAGACGGCTTGGCTTTGTCTTCGCGCAATGTGTACCTAAATCCTGCTGAGCGCCGGGCGGCTTTGGTGCTTTCCCGCGCTCTCGGGCTGGCGGCCGACCGGCTGGCGGCCGGCGAACGCGATGCCACGGCAATTAGGCAGGCGATGATCGATTTTATAAAAACCGAGCCGCTGGCGACAATTGACTATGTGTCGCTTAGCGACCCGGCTACGCTGGCGGAGCTGGCGGGCGTCGGCCGGTCGGCCCTGGTGGCGCTGGCGGTGCGGATCGGCAAAACCCGCCTTATTGATAATATTCTCTGGGAGGAATAACCATGCTGCGAACAATGCTCAAATCGAAGCTCCACCGGGCGACGGTGACCGAAGCCAATCTAAACTATGTCGGCAGCATAACGATCGACCAGGAGCTGCTGGCGGCGGCCGACATCCTGGTGGGCGAACAGGTCCAGGTGGTCAACATTAATAACGGCGCTCGCCTGGAGACTTACGTCATCGCCGGCCCGGCCGGCTCGGGGGTTGTCTGCCTGAACGGCGCCGCCGCCCGCCTGGTCCAGCCTGGCGACAAGGTTATTATAATCACCTATGTGGCGGTCGATGATAAAGAGGCGGCGGCACTTACCCCGCGGGTCGTTTTCCTCGACGACGCCAACCGGATAACGGCAGTCAGGGCTGGCGAGCAGCACGGGGAGACCGGCTGATTGACAAATCGTTAACTTGAGTTTATTATTGAGATAACAATTGTCTAGGGAGGCAGGCGTAGGTGCGCAACAAGATCAGGCAGATGCTCAAAGACAAGGCCGGCCAGTATGTTTCCGGCGAAGAAATATCTCGCCGGCTGGACGTTTCCCGGACGGCGGTCTGGAAGCACATTCAGGCCCTCAAGGAGGAAGGCTACGATATCGAGGGCCATTCCCGCCGGGGCTATCGTCTGCGCAGCGCTCCCGACCTGCTGCTGCCGGAGGAGCTTTGCCCGCACCTTACGACAACAAGGCTGGGGCGGTGCATCAGTTATCTGACGTTAACCGATTCGACCAACAACGAGGCCAAGAAACTGGCAGCGGCCGGCTGCCCCGAGGGGCAGATCGTCGTGGCCGAGGAGCAGGCGAGCGGCCGCGGCCGCCTGGCGCGGGGCTGGTTTTCACCATTCGGCAAGGGGATATGGTTCTCGATCGTCCTGCGGCCGCCGTTCAGCCCGCAGGAGGCACCCAAATGCACGCTGCTGGCGGCGGTAGCCGTCAGCCGGGCTATACGGCAGGCAACCGGGGTGGCCTGCGGCATCAAGTGGCCGAACGATATTCTGGTCGACGGCCGCAAGCTTGTGGGCATTCTCACCGAGATGTCGGCCGAGATGGATGCGATAAACTACATAGTGATCGGCATCGGCATCAACGTGAATGTCGATGCCGACGATCTACCACCCGAGCTGCAGGAAATCGCCGGGTCGCTAACAATGGCTGCCGGCCGTTCTTTCAGCCGGGTCGAGCTGCTGGCGGCCGTCCTCAGCGAGCTCGAAAGGGTGTACGATCAGGCGGTCAAGGGTGGTTTTGCCAGCCTGCTGGACGAGTGGCGGCGGGAGTCGGTTACTTTGGGCCAGGTGGTCGATGTCGCCGGCAGCGGCCAGCAGTTCAGCGGTGTAGCCGAGGATATCGACAGCGACGGCGCCCTCTTAGTGCGGACGGCGGCCGGCCTGCAAAGGGTGTTGGCCGGCGATGTCTCGATACGGCCCCACAAGCGGAAGGAGTAAGCTAAAGTGCCTATTCGCAACATGATTTTAGCAGGCTTGTTCGCATCAATGCTGGCCATAAGTTCGCAGGTTTCGCTGCTGCTGCCCCTCAGCCCGGTGCCCCATACGCTACAGATAATGTTCATACTGCTGGCCGGGGCGGTACTGGGTTGCCGCTGGGGCGGCACCAGCGCAGTCGTCTGGGTGCTGTTGGGCGTCTTCGGCCTGCCGGTATTTCATCAAGGAAAGGCTGGCGCGGTCCATCTCTTAGGGCCGACCGGCGGTTTTCTGATCGGGTTCATTCTCTGCGCCTTTCTCGTCGGCCGGTTGACCGAGCGCTCCGATAACACGCTGGTGAAAACGGCCCTCATCATGTACGGCGGGCTGGCGGTGGTTTATCTGGTAGGGTTGGTCGGCTTCATGGCCAGCTTCGCCTTTTTCCTCCATAAGCCGATGACCTGGGGTCAGGCGACAACCCTGGCCGTGCTGCCGTTTTTGCCGTACGATATCGTAAAAACCTTTATTGCCGCTTATATCGGCGTGAGGGTTAAAAAGGCGCTTATCCGGGCCGGCTACATCGCCGACCGGTAGGTGTCACGCTGCGCTGGCCCCCTGCCTTGAGGCAGGGGGTTTTTGGCTTCTTCGGCAGGATTGCTACTTTTTTGGTGCGAAATGGTTTATAATAATGGTTGATTTGGCTCCGGCGGCATGCCGGCCGGGGCGGGGGAGTGAGTTGGCTTGCTTATAGGCAGGGTTGCCGTCGCCGAACCGGTGGTAGCGCTGGCGCCGATGGCCGGGGTCACCGATTTGCCGTTCCGGCTGCTGGTAAAGGAAATGGGCGCCAGTCTGGTCTGCTCGGAGATGGTGAGCGACAAAGGGCTGCTGTACAGCAACTGTCATACGCTTGATTTGCTGCGGATCGACGAGCGGGAACGGCCGGTGGCTGTCCAGATTTTCGGTTCCGAGCCGGCGTGTATGGCGGCGGCGGCCCGCGTCGTCGCTCAAGGTGGCGCCGACATTATCGATATAAATATGGGCTGCCCTACGCCGAAGATCGTCAAGAACGGCGAGGGCTCGGCCCTTATGCGCCGGCCGGAGCTGGCCTATGAGGTAATGGCGGCCGTGGTGGCGGCCGTGGCCGTGCCGGTGACCGTCAAGATCCGCAAGGGCTGGGACGAAGGGTCGGTGAACGCGGTGGCTATCGCTAAGCTGGCCGAGCGGGCCGGGGTGGCAGCCGTCGCCGTCCACGGGCGGACCCGCGAGCAGTTTTATGCCGGGAAGGCCGACTGGGACATCATCCGCCAGGTAAAACAGGCGGTGACCATCCCGGTGATCGGCAACGGCGACGTGCGCAGCCCGGCCGACGCCCGCGCCCTTTTGGAGGTTACCGGCTGCGACGGTGTCATGGTCGGCCGGGCCGCTCAGGGCAACCCCTGGCTGTTCCGGCGGATCAGCCGCTTCCTGGCCAGCGGCGAACTGTTGCCGCCGCCCGCCATGGGCGAGCGGCTGGCTCTTCTGGCCCGCCATCTGACGATGCTTATCGAACACAAGGGCGAGTATGTGGCCATCCGCGAGATGCGGCGCCACGCCGCCTGGTATACCAAGGGACTGCCGCATGCGGCCGAACTGCGGCTGCGGCTCAACGCCGCCGAAAGCCGGGCCGATTTCGAGGATATTCTGGCGGCTTTGGGCCGGCTGTCCGCGAGGGAGGAAAAGAAATGATGCTTATTTTTCCGGTGGCTAACTGTATTTTGCCGCGGCCGGACGGCGGGCGGATCACCGGCGTTTTTTTGCCCGACCAGGGCGGCGACCTTCTGACCCAGGCCGGCGTGGGCAGCGAAGTCCTCATCTGCCCGTGGGTGGCCGAGGACCAGGCTCTCTACCCGGTGGGGGTGGCGGCCAGGATTCTCAACATATGGCCGCAGGCCGTGGCCGACGCCGCCGGCCGTGAGCATCCGGTGCTGATGGGAGTGCTGGAAGGCCGCAGCCAGGCCCGCTGGCATACCCTCGGGCTGACTGACGGCTGGGTGGTGTCGCCTGATGTCACGGCGATGAATTTCAAGGCGATGCGCAAAGACTATCCGGCAATTTCCGGGGCCGGCTGGCTGCCGGCCGGCGGCTTTACCGAGTTTCGCGACCCCAGCGATATCCCGGTCACCGTTTATGGCACCGATATGGAGACAGGCAAGGAGGTCAGCGTCCGCGGCAACGTCGGCGGCCTGGTCAGCCAGGAGCAGGCCCACAGCATCGAGCACGGCATCATCCGGGCCCTGCGCACCTATGGGTTGTGCACGGCCAAGACGCTAGCCGATTCACTGGCCCGCGAAACGGACGAGCTCAAGGCCTCGGTGGAACTGGGTATGCGGTTTGCTTTGCCGGAGATCATCGGCCGTACTGCTACCGGGGCCTGCGGCAACCCGATGAGCAACCTGGCCCAGTTTTACCTGGCCCAGGAGTTTGTAGACAACCTTACGGCCGGAAAGTCGGCTGGCCAGTCGCTGCTTGACGCCCGCCGGCGGGCGATGTCGCAGCTGACCGGCGACCTGGGGTTGACCACCCGGCAGGGAGTGCGGGTCCTCCAAGGGCTGAAAAAGGGCATGAGCCACGATGATACGCCGCTCAAGCTGGAAACCGGCAAGAAAGTCATCAGTCGCTTTCCGCTGACTCCCTGGCATTAATAGGAATTATTTGGAAAATAACTTGAGATTGTCCAGGATAAATGATAAAATATGTATGTACACAACTTTGTGCACATATAATATGGGGGAGCGATGGGCATGCTGCTACGCATCGGCGAAAAGATCATCAACCCTCAGAAAATCCATAAGGTTATTGATGATGTCCTGGAGATGCGCACCCGCGGCTTGTCGCAGCAGGACATAGCCAATCGGGTGGGCCTCGACCGGACGGTGATCTCCCGTCTGGAGTCGGTGGGCGAGATACGCAAGGGCGGCCGGATCGCCCTTTTGGGGTTTCCTCTGAAAAATTGTGCCGAACTGGAGAACGTCTCCCGCCAGGAAGGGGTTGATTATTGCCTGCTCCTTTCAGAGAAGGAGCGGTGGGCATTCGTCGAGAGCAAATCCGGGGTGGAACTGTTCAACAAGATCATGGAGATCGTCGGCACCCTGCGCTCTTACGATATTGTCATCATCATTGGCTCGAACATGCGGATCAAGCTTGTGGAGACTTTGCTGGACAAGGAAGTGATCGGCATTCAGATTGGTGAATCGCCGATCAATGAAGACAAGTATTTGAAACCTGACACACTACGCACCATTATTCAGCAACTTCAGTTCTAGCTAGGAGGCTGTCATTCCATGCGGCGAGTCGTTAGCATAAGTTTGGGTTCGGCCAGGCGGGACCATGCCGTGGAGCAGGATTTCGCCGGCCAGCGTTTTCTTATCGAGAGAATCGGCACCGACGGCGACCGGGATCGGGCCGTCGCCCTCATTCGCGAGCTTGACGGCAAGGTGGATGCCATCGGCCTGGGCGGTACCGATTTATATATCTATGCCGGCAAGAGCCGCTACACATTCCGCGATTCAGCCAGATTGGCGGCCGCCGCCAAACTCACGCCAGTGGTTGACGGCAGCGGCATCAAGAATACGCTGGAGCGGCGGGTGATCGAATTTCTGGCGGCAAAGCAGGGGATGAAATTTGCCGGGCGCAAGGTGCTGGTAGTCTGCGCCGTCGACCGCTTCGGCCTGGCCGAGGCCCTGGCGGCGACCGGCGCCTCGGTGGTGTTCGGCGACCTTATCTATGGCCTGGGACTGCCGCTGCCCATCCGCTCGCTAGCGGCTCTCGACCGGCTGGCCTGCTTGGTGGCGCCGGTGATAACCTGGCTGCCGATCAGCCTTTTTTATCCCACCGGAGCGGCCCAGGACGAGGTCAAACCCCGCTTTGGCCGCTACTTCGCCGAGGCCGAGGTTATCGCCGGCGATTTCCACTTCATCCGCCGCTACATGCCGGCCGACCTTGCCGGCAAGATGATAATCACCAACACCGTGACCGGCGAGGACGAGAAGCTGCTGGCCGGGCGGGGGGTGACGACGCTGGTGACGACCACGCCGGATATGGGTGGCCGGTCTTTCGGCACCAACGTCCTCGAGGGGGTGCTGGTGGCCCTGGCTGGCAAGCGGCCGGAAGAGCTCACAACCGAAGATTACGGACGCCTGCTTTCGACGATCGGAGTCGAACCGCGCATCAAACAAATAATTTAGAAAAGGGGAATAGCAATGGAGAAATTCGCGTTTATGGTTCACCCGATAACTGCCAGAGACTTTTGCCGTAAATTCCCCTTTGCCCAGAACTGGTCGGACGGTTTCCTCGAAGGGATAATGAAGTATATTCCTCCGTTCAAGGTTTCCCATATTCAGGGGATCGTATCGCCCCACAGCGCCAGCGAGGGCTGGTTCGTCGGCTGTCCGCTCACCTCCCGCCAGATGGTCGAAATGCCGGAGGAGTATGTCATCCGCAAGATCATTAAGGCCGGCAAGGTAGCCGAAAAACTGGGGGCCAAAATCCTCGGCCTCGGCGCCTTCACCTCGGTGGTCGGCGACGCCGGGATAACGGTCGCCAAGAACCTTAACATCGCCGTTACCACCGGCAACAGCTACACGGTGGCGACCGCCCTGGCCGGTACCCGCGAGGCTGCAAAACTGATGGGACTTACCATGGAGAGGGCCAATGTCGTCGTCCTGGGGGCCACCGGCTCGATCGGTTCGGCCTGTGCCCAAATACTGGCCCGTGAAGTCCGCTACCTGACCCTTGTGGCCAGAAATGAAGCCAGGCTGGAAAAACTTGCCGGGCAAATTCTCCGGTCGACAGGATTAGCCGTAAAAGTAACGGCTAATACTAAAGCCACTCTCAAAGCGGCCGATATTGTCATCGCCGTAACCAGCGCGGTCGATACCATTATTGAGCCGGAAGACCTCAAAAGCGGGGCAATCGTCTGCGACGTCGCCCGCCCGCGGAACGTTTCCCGCCGGGTGGTCGAAGCCCGTGACGATGTACTGGTGATTGAGGGTGGCGTCGTCGAAGTACCGGGAGAGGTAGACTTTGGCCTGAACTTCGGCTTCCCGCCGCGGACGGCCTATGCCTGCATGGCCGAGACGATGATACTGGCGTTGGAAAAACGTTATGAGAACTTTACCCTGGGCCGGGACCTGACGGTGAAGCAGATTGAGACGATCGAGGAACTGGCCAAAAAACATGGCTTCAAGCTTGCCGGTTTCCGCAGTTTCGAGCGGCCGATTACCGTTGGCGAAATTGATAAGATTAAAGAAAACGTCGACCGGAAAACTCTGGTGGCCAAGGAGGGAATTGGCTAGAAAACGTTGACAAACGGTTATTTTGCACCTATAATAAATGCTAAACGAGGGCAAGAATCCTTATAGCCGCTGGTGTCAAGTCGTTGCTTGACACTATTTATATTGCCCGTGCCGTTGGCGGAAGCAACATAGCGTGATCGAGAATATTATAAAACGGGTCACAAGCAATTCACGGATAAAAAGGGGAGCAAAATAATGCCGGAAAAGCAAATCATTCTGACTGCCGAAGGCCTGAAAAAGATAGAGCAGAAGCTTGATCACCTGAAGTCGGTCAGACGCCGCGAAGTGGCCGAGCGGATCAAACAGGCCATCGAGTTCGGCGATATCAGCGAGAACTCCGAGTATGAAGACGCCAAGAATGAACAGGCCTTCATCGAGGGCGAAATTCTGACGCTGGAAAAGATGCTCCGCAACGCCAAGCTCATTGACGAAGAGGAAATCAGCGCCGACGTCGTCACCCTCGGTTCGACCGTCGTACTGAAGGACCTGGAGATTGGCGACGAGCTTGAATACACCATCGTCGGTTCGGCCGAAGCCGACCCTATCGAATGCAAGATCTCCAATGAGTCGCCGGTGGGCGAAGCCATTCTCGGCCGTAAGGTCGGCAGTGTCGTCGAGGTCAATGTGCCGGCCGGTACCCTGAAATACGAAATCGTCGACATCAAAGGGGCTTAGGGGTTCCTGACAATGTGGGGGAGAACAGCTCTATGAGTGATAACCGCGAGCAGCCGGCTGCGACAGCCGAAGAACTTAATGAATTGATCCGTGTCCGGCGGGAGAAAATGGCGGCCATTGCGGCTCGGGGAATCGAGCCTTTTGGCCGCAAATATAATTTTACGCACCATGCAGCCAACGTCATCGACGACTTCGAGCGGCTTGAAGGCCAGACGGTACGCCTGGCCGGCCGGGTTGTGGCCATCCGCGGCCACGGCAAGGCCAGCTTTGCCCATTTGATGGACATGTCGGGGCGGGTCCAGCTTTACCTGCGCCAGGATGTCCTGGGCGAGGCCGTCTACGAGAATTTCGGCCTGGTGGATATCGGCGACATAATCGGCATCGAAGGCGAAGTCTTCCGGACCCAAAAAGGCGAAAAAAGTGTCAAGGTCACCAGCCTCGACATTCTTGCCAAGTCTCTTCGGCCGCTGCCCGAGAAGTGGCATGGCCTCAAGGACGTCGAAACCCGCTACCGCCAGCGCTACCTTGACCTTATCGTCAACCCGGAAGTGCGCGATACCTTTGTCCTGCGTAGCAAGATCATCCAGACGATGCGGCGCTATCTCGACAGCCAGAACTTCCTTGAGGTCGAGACGCCGATGATGCATCCCATCGCCGGCGGCGCGGCGGCCCGGCCGTTCGTTACCTACCACAACGCGCTTGACATGAACCTTTACATGCGGATAGCCCCTGAACTTTACCTCAAACGGTTAATCGTCGGCGGTTTCGAGCGGGTTTACGAGATAAACCGCGTTTTCCGCAACGAAGGCATCTCCATCAAGCACAATCCGGAGTTCACCCTCCTCGAACTTTACCAGGCCTACGCCGACTACAACGATATCATGGGCCTTACCGAGCAGATCATCGCCCGGGTGGCTGTCGATGTGCTCGGCACAACCAAGATAACCTACCAGGGCCAGGAAATCGACCTGACGCCGCCCTGGCCGCGTCTCAGCATGACCGATGCTATCAAGAAGTACGCCGACGTCGACTTCTCTGTCGTCAAAACGGTCGCCGAAGCCCGGGCCATTGCCGACAAGCTCGGCGTTAAGTACGAGCCTAAGCAAGGGATCGGCGGCATTCTCAACAACGTATTTGAAGCAGTGGCCGAACAGCACCTCATGCAGCCCACCTTCATCACCGGCCATCCGACTGAGATCTCGCCGCTGGCCAAGCGGAACAAGGATAACCCCGAGATAACCGACCGCTTCGAGGCTTTCATTTTCGCCCGTGAGATCGCTAACGGCTTCTCGGAGCTCAACGACCCCATCGACCAGAAGGAACGTTTCCTCGGCCAGGTAGAGGCGCGGGCGTCAGGCGACGACGAGGCCCACATGATGGACGAGGACTATGTCACCGCCCTCGAGTACGGCATGCCGCCCACCGGCGGCTTAGGCATCGGCGTCGACCGGCTGGTGATGTTCTTCAGTGACAACTATTCGATACGGGATGTAATCCTCTTCCCGCACATGCGACCACTACGTGACTAGTATGAAGGCAGGCCAGGAGGCCTGCCCTTTTATTTAGCAGGGAGTGATGCCATTGGAGACGGCAGTTGCCTTCAGTCATGGCTTTATCCTGGCCCTGGGGCTCATATTGCCGCTGGGAGTGCAAAACGTTTTCGTTTTTTCCCAGGGCGCCTGCCAGCCCAAACTCAGCCGGACCCTGCCGGTGGTGCTGACGGCCGGCGTATGCGACAGCCTGCTTATTTTAGTGGCGGTGCTCGGCGTGTCGGTGGCCGTGCTGACCTTTCTCTGGCTCAAGCTGCTGCTGGTGACCGGCGGTGTAGGGTTTCTCGCCTATATGGGCTGGATAACCTGGAAAAGCGCCGCCGCCGTCGAGGTAGCCGGCGACAGCGCTTCCTGGCCGATCAAGCGCCAGGTCATGTTTGCTCTCTCGGTATCCCTGCTGAACCCGCACGCCATTCTCGATACCGTCGGCGTTATCGGCACAAGCTCGCTGGCCTACAGCGGCCAGGCGCTGGCAGCATTTACGGCCGCCTGCGTCCTCGTCTCCTGGCTGTGGTTTGTCGGCCTGGCGCTGGCCGGCAGGTTGGTTCGGGCGCTGGACGGCTCAGGGTCGGCTATGCGCCTGTTAAACCGCGTATCCGCCCTTATAATGTGGGCCAGCGGTGTCTACCTATTATATAGCATGACAGCAGCCTGACTCGTGGCGCCTTGACAACGGCAAACTAATGTGATAATATATCTTCTGCGCCGCATAATAAGCTTTGCGGCGATTTTTACCGGAATTTCCCGATTGACACCGGCCCAGCGGCCGTGTTAATATAACAAAGTCGCCTGAGGGACCTGGTCAAAACGGCCAAGTAAGCCAAGAGGCGGCAAGAGAACCAAAAAGAAACAGTTGACAGAGCCGCAAGGTTAT
>JAEZLU010000155.1 GCA_023415075.1 Bacillota bacterium | reverse complement strand
GCCTCACCGGCTACAACAACGGCAGCTACTTCGCCGGCGAACGCTGGCGGGAGTTCGCCGAAATCTATCCGCCCCTCTACGACGAATACCTCATGGCCTTCGACAAGCCGCTGATGATTACCGAGTTCTCGTCCAACTCGGTGGGCGGCGACAAAGTGGCCTGGATTCACCGGATGTTCGACAACATCAAAAAACTCGACCGCATTAAGGTCGCCGTCTGGTGGAGCGGTGTCGACTTTGACCAGCAGGGCCAGCCGGCCCGGATATATCTTATCAATGAGAATGAAGCGATATTGGACGCTTTTAAGGACAGGTTAAAAGAATACAAGGGCAGCCGGTGATAAGCCCTCATCTGCGTTGTACCCGCAAGGGGCAGGCCGCAGTTCTAAGCGCCGGAGGCGCTAAGAACTTGCGTACTTGGCCCCACAAGCCCATTGCTCGCGTACGCCTCGCTGCTGAGCTTGCGGGGTCAAGTGCATCCGAGGACTTCTGACCGGCTGCGGCAATCCAGTGTGACGAAAAAGAAAAACCCGCTCGTTTGAGCGGGTTTTTCTTGTAAATTTATCTCGTTCCCGTGTATTCGCCGTCGCTGACAGCGGCCTGAGCGGCAGCCAGGCGGGCGATGGGCACCCGGTAGGGCGAGCAGCTCACGAAGTTGAGGCCGATCATGTGGCAGAACTCGACCGAGCTCGGCTCGCCGCCGTGCTCGCCGCAGATGCCGACCAGCAGGTCGGGCTTGGTCTTGCGGCCGCCTTCGACTGCCAGCTTCATCAGCTTGCCCACGCCCTTGCGGTCGAGGACGATGAACGGGTTCTCCTTGAGCAGCTTGCGCTCCAGGTAGTGGCTGAGGAACTTGCCTTCGGCGTCGTCGCGGCTGAAGCCGAGGGTGGTCTGGGTCAGGTCGTTAGTGCCGAAGCTGAAGAAATCGGCGGCGGTCGCCATTTCGTCGGCCAGCAGGGCGGCCCGCGGCAGCTCGATCATCGTGCCGGTGGTGTAATGGAAGCTGACTTTATCCCGGGCCATGACCTGTTTGGCGATATCGTCGATCCGCTCTTTGAAGAAGGTCATCTCGTTGACGTCGATGGTCAGCGGGATCTCGACCTCGGGCAGAATATGGTGGCCTTCCTTGGTCAGGCGGGCAGTGGCGTTGAAGATCGCCCATACCTGCATATCGTACACTTCGGGGTAGGTGATGCCCAGGCGGCAGCCGCGGTGGCCGAGCATCGGGTTGAACTCGTGCAGTGTCCGCACTTTTTTCAGCAGGGCTTCCTTGGCGGCCAGGCCGGCGGGATCCTTGCCGGTCAGATGCAGCTCGGACACCTCGACCGTCAGCTCGAGCATATCGGGCAGGAACTCGTGCAGCGGCGGGTCGAGCAGGCGGATGCACACCGGATAGCCGGCCATTGCCTTCAGGATGCCGTAGAAGTCGCTCTCCTGCATCGGCA
This sequence comes from Bacillota bacterium, assembly GCA_023415075.1. Taxonomy (GTDB): domain Bacteria; phylum Bacillota; class Negativicutes; order Sporomusales; family UBA7701; genus JAEZLU01. The sequence goes on along the minus strand of JAEZLU010000155.1, from coordinate 4,531 downwards.
GCAGGTGGGAGAGGGCTTCTTTGCGCTCTTCCTCGGTCTCGGCCAAAATCATGGCTTGCACGTGGGGCAGGCGATCCTGGCCCATGAACATATGCTCGGTGCGGGTGAGGCCGATGCCCTGGGCGCCGAATTCGCGGGCTTTGGCGGCATCCTCCGGCGTGTCGGCGTTGGCCCGCACGCCCAGGCGCTTGAGCTCGTCGGCCCAGTTGAGGAAAGTCAGGAACTCCTTCGAAAGCGTCGGCTCGATCATCGGGATAGCCCCGAGGATGACGTTGCCGGTCGAGCCGTCGATCGACACGAGGTCGCCCTCTTTGACCGCCAGGCCGCCGACCGTGAATTCCTTCTTGGCATAATCAACTTTGATGGCTTCGCAGCCGGACACGCAGGGTTTGCCCATCCCGCGGGCCACGACCGCCGCGTGGCTGGTCATACCGCCGCGGCTGGTCAGCACGCCTTCGGCGGCCACCATGCCGTGGATATCGTCCGGGGTGGTCTCGGTGCGCACCAGCAGCACCTTCTGGCCGGTCTTGGCCAGATGCTCGGCGTCGTCGGCGTCGAAGACAACCTTGCCGGAGGCCGCGCCCGGCGAAGCCGGCAGGCCCTTGGCCAGTATCTGGAGCTTGACCGAGGAATCGATCTGGCGGTGCAGCAGCTTGTCGAGCTGGGCCGGTTCGACCATCAGGATGGCTTCCTTCTTGGAAACCAGGCCTTCGTTCACCATATCGTAGGCGACCTTCACGCCGGCCTGGGCCGTGCGTTTGCCGTTGCGGGTCTGCAGCATGTACAGCGTGCCGCGCTCGATCGTGAACTCGATATCCTGCATGTTCTTATAGTGCTTCTCGAGGAGAGTGGCGGTGTTCACGAACTGCTCGAATACCGCCGGCATCTCGTCCTTGAGCTTGGCGATCGGGTTGGGGGTACGGATACCGGCCACCACGTCCTCGCCCTGGGCATTTGTCAGATACTCGCCGTAGAGGACCTTTTCGCCGGTGGACGGGTTGCGGGTGAAGGCCACGCCGGTGCCGCAGTCGTTGCCCATATTGCCGAAAACCATCGACTGGACGTTGACGGCAGTACCTAGGTCGTGGGAAATCTTGTTGAGGTTGCGGTAGACGATGGCCCGGTCGTTGTTCCAGGAGCGGAACACCGCCTCGATGGCCATCGACAGCTGCTCGCGCGGATCTTCGGGGAAGGGGCGGCCAAGCTTTTTCTGGACCAGCGCCTTGTAGCTGTCGATCAGCCCACGCAGCGTCTCGGCCGACATTTCCTGGTCGTAGGTGACGCCCTGGCGTTCCTTGGCTTCCTCGAGCAGGTGCTCGAACTCACTCTTGGGTATTTCCAGGACGACGTCGCTGAACATCTGGATGAAGCGACGGTAAGCGTCATAGGCGAACCGCGGGTTGCCGGTGTTTTTCGCCATGCCCTGGACGGTTTGCTCGTTCAGGCCGAGGTTCAGGATGGTGTCCATCATGCCGGGCATCGAAAACATCGCGCCCGAGCGTACCGATACCAGCAGGGGATTGGCGACGTCGCCGAACAGCTTGCCGGTTTTCTTCTCGACAAAAGCCAGATTGGTGTAAACTTCCTCCATCAGGCCTGCGGGTACCTTTCCGCCCAGGCGGTAGTACTCCTTGCAAGTCTCGGTGGTGATTGTCATTCCCGGCGGCACCGGCAGACCGATATTGCTCATCTCGGCCAGGTTGGCGCCTTTGCCGCCCAGGAGGGCCTTCATATCGGCCCGACCTTCGTGGAACAGGTAAACATACTTTGGCATCTTACTTTACAGCCCCTTTACGAAAATAGTCGAGAATCTTGGCGGCAGTTTCTTCCACCGCCTTATGGGTTACATCAATGACCGGACAACCGATTCGCCGCATGATCCCGCGCGCATAAGCAAGCTCTGCGTCGATGCGCTCGGGGTTGGCATAGTCGCCGCCCTCAGTCAGACCCAGCGTTTTCAGGCGCTCCTTACGAACTTCGTAAAGGAACTGCACATTGATGGTCACCCCGACCACCTTACTGGCCGGCAGGGCAAAAAGCTCCTCCGGCGGAGCCACCTCAGGCACCAGCGGCAAATTGGCCGCCTTGATGCCCTTGTGGGCCAGATACATGCAAAGAGGCGTCTTCGAGGTGCGGGATACGCCGATGATGACGACGTCGGCCCGCGCCAGGCCCCACGGTTGCTGGCCGTCGTCGTATTTCACGGCAAAATCGACGGCCTCTACCTTATTAAAATACGCTTTATCCATTTTGCGGATAAGGCCCGGCTCCAGGCGGGGCCTCAGAGTGGTTACAGCGGTGATGGCGGCGAGCAGCGGCCCCATGATGTCGACGCACGGCAAACCGAGGTCGACGGCCTTCTCCTCCAGCGCCGCCTTGAGCTCAGGCCGCACCAGCGTATAGACGACGGCGGCGTTGCAGGCGGCCGCCTCGATCAGCGCCTCTTCCACATCGCGGGCCGAAGTGATGAAGGGTATTCGCCGGATATCGAGCTTGCCGCCGTTGAACTGGCTGGCGGCGGCCTTGACCACCGCTTCGCCTGTCTCGCCGAGTGAATCGGACAAAATGTAAATGACTGGGCAATCCAATGTCAGATTAATGGCGATACCCCCTACTTCCCGGCCAACTGAACAAATAACCGGGTAATATTAGTCTTGGTAAAGCGGCCGACCACCCGCAGCCTTTCGGCGCCCGCCTCTACCACCGGGTTTACCACCGGCAGTGCATCTACCGCATGGCTGAGGAGCTTTTGGGCGGCCCGCAGCGCCGACTCCTCGGGAAAAGTGACGACGATATTCGGCATACGGGTCATGATGACGCTGATCGGCATTGCGCTGATATTCTGCCCGCCCAGGGCTGCTTTCAGCATATCCTTGCGAGAGGCCAGCCCTTCGAGGAAGCCGCCCTCGGAAACGACGATGATCGTACCTACATCCTGGACAAACATGCTGACAATCGCATCATAAACCGTGCAATTCTCGTTAATGGCGATGGTATGGGAAAGAACCTCGGCCACCGTGATATTGCCGAGGACGCCGGCGATAACATCAGCCGGTTCCTTGCCGGTCAAATAATAGCCGACCCGCGGCCTGGCTCCCAGCAGTCCGGCCATCGTCAGGATGGCCAGATCGGGCCGGAGGGCGGCCCGGCTCAGGTTCAAATGATCGGCGATCTCATTGCTTGTTATCGGGCCATGCTCGTTGACAATGGCCAAGATTGCCTCCTGGCGCTTTGACAGTTCGATACCGCTCACCTGCGCTCTCTTGCCGAATGTAGTAATTATTGCGCAATTCGTTCATCGATACTAAATACTATAAATAGCGGCAAATACCTGCCGTCGGCCAAACATTTTTCTTGGGTATCGCCACATTTTCCCGGAAAGCAAGCAAGTCTGAAGGACTTGCTATTAACGCGTGAATCCGGTAGAATTTTCTCAAGAAGTCCCGGGAGGGGTACATATGTTGAAAAACTGGCGCAAGATTACCGGCCTTTTGGCAGGATTGACCCTTTTAGTCAACGTCTGCGGCTGGCTGCCGTCCGCCCAGGCGGGCGTATTCAGCATCAGCACCAAGGACGAAGTCGATATGGGCCTCAAGTACGCCCAGGAACTCGAACGGCAATACGGCGTAGTCAACGACGCCGAACTGCAGGAAAGGGTCGACCGGATTGGCCAGCGCATCGCCGCCGTCAGCGACCGCACCGACATCAAGTACACCTATAAGGTGCTCAACGCCAAGGAGGTCAACGCTCTGGCCCTGCCGGGCGGCTTCATATACGTCTTCAAGGGCCTGATCGACTACATGCCTTCCGACGACGAACTGGCAGGCATCCTCGGCCACGAAACCGGTCATGTCGTCAAGCGTCACACCGTGCACCAGATCGAAAAATCGCTCGGCCTGCAGTTGGCCTTCCTCATTGCCTTCGGGGACCGCGGCGCCTTTCTCCAGAATCTTGTCTACAACGCTATCATGGCCGGCTACAGCCGCACCGACGAGCGCGAGGCCGACCAACTCGGCTTCAACTACTCGTTTAAGGCCGGCTTCAGCCCCTATAGCATGCTGATGGGCCTCAAAAAACTCGACGACCTCGAAAAGAAAGGCACCTATGGCCTGTTTTCCTCGCATCCTGAGCCTGAAGCCCGCGTTTCCCTCGTCCAGGGTTATATGGGTACCGCCCAGGTCCGGCCGCAAGTCACGTTGCAGAAAAACCAGACCGCGCAGATAACCGACAGGGGCCTGACCCTGCTGCCGCTGTCGGCCACCTTCCGCGGCTACCGGCCCTATTACCGGGCCTGCTTTGCCGCCGGGGCCCTTTACCGGGTCAGCCAGCTGGCCGACTTTTCCGGTGACCGCTTTATCCTCGACAGCGACGGCACCTACATAACCGTCTACTACGAAGACCGGCAGATCATCACCCTGACGCCCCAGGACGCCACCACCAACGGCGTTAGTCTGTCCGACCTGGCCGGCCAGTATGTTGCTGCCCTCAAAACCTGGGCCGACGGGCTGAAACGCTGAGATCCGGGGCCTTT
>JAEZLU010000260.1 GCA_023415075.1 Bacillota bacterium | reverse complement strand
CAATAGTTACTCCGGCTTCGAAGTTCATGAAGCCAAGCACCAGGGGAGCGACGCTGCGGGTGGCCCGGGTGGCGTCGACGACAAGTATGACCGGCGATTTGGTGAAGCGGGCTATCTGGGCGGTGCTGCCGGTGCCGGCGAGGTCGACGCCGTCGAAAAGGCCCATGGCGCCTTCGATAACGGCAAGGTCGGCACCGCTGCTGCCGCGCCTTAGGGTGGTTCTTATCTGGCAGTCGTCCATCCAATAGCAGTCGAGGTTGCGGCAGGGACGGCCGGCGGCATAGCTTAGCCAGCTGGGATCGATAAAATCCGGCCCTTTTTTGAAGGGCTGGATAATATGACCTTGTTGCCTTAGGGCACCCACCAGGCCGATACTGATGGTAGTCTTGCCGGAGTGACCGTGGGGCGCGCCGATGACCACCCGTGGCAGGTTCCAGGTTTGGCTCACGAGGTTCTAGCCTCCCTTATTCTAGGGATAAACGCAGCTACATTACCCCCCATTTGCGGGCATACTCCAAAAGCACCTGGAATTCGCAGTCTTCGAACCCCTGCGACAACAGGTATTTCTTCGCGTCCTGGGCTTCCATCTCGCTGGAGTCGGCAAATACGCGGTCTTTGGCGAATGTGAAGGTAAAGCCGCGAGCCGCCAGGGCCTCCATCATCGCCGCCACCCGTTCGGTACGCCGGGCGAGGCGGTCGCCGAACTGGCGGACACTGTCGGCGGTCGGTGCTTCGGCCGACGCTACTTCGCCGTAGGGCACCGGCTCGTCAATAAGTCTGAGGATAATGCGGGTTAGATGGTTTACTACCGGCCGGTAGGTTTCGCTCATGTTATCGCCTCCGTCTAAAAGTATACCATAAAGGCGGTCAGGCTAGTTGCCGTTATTCCAAAAGAAAGTTCGTCAGGGCGAAAAAAGGCCCGGCAACAGGTTGCCGGGCCTTTTGGCGTTCAGTTACTTCACGCTCATCCAGTAGTCGACGAAGACGTGGTTGGACAGCCAGTAACCCAGCGGCACGTTGATGAGCACGCCGATGGTGAAGGCGGCGAACGGCTTCCAGCCGAAAGAGGTCAGCTCGCGGAAACGGGTGGTAAAGCCGATGGACAGGAAGGTCCAGGTGAAGGTCCAGCCCCGCAGCGTCTTGATGGCCCCTAGCGCGTCGCGGGAATAGGCGGCGCCCGTCTTGGCGTCCATCATGGCGATAACGACGGTGGTGAATATGGAAGCCACGAAGAAGCCGATGACGAATTTGGGGAAACGGCGCCAGATTTCGCCAACATCGACGCGCTCGGCTCCGTTGCCATTGCCTTCTTTTTTCTCCCAGACGGTGACCGACATCCAGGCGACCATGAGGGCCCAGAGGCCGACGAACATATCGCGGCCGACGACTTTCATAAGGGTGAAGGTTTTGATGGCGCGCTCATCGCCCATGGCAGCGGCGGCGGCAAAACCGGCGGCGTCGGCGAACTCCGAGGTGCCGATCCAGGCGCCGGCGGGTCCGGGGGCCATGCCGAGCGATTTGCACCAGATAGGCAGCAGGATAACCATGGCCACCGCCCATATGATAACCATCGAGATGGCGACAGATACGTGCTCTTTCTCGGCCCGGCAGGCGCCGCCGATGGCAATCGAGCCGGACACGCCGCAGATCGAGCCGCCGGCGCCGAGGCAGGCGCCGAAGCGCGGGTCGAGGCCGAACAGCTTGGTGGCGGCCCAGAAGATCGAGAAGAAGGTGGTGGCCGCTACGATGGTGGCCTGCAGCATGGCCATCGGACCGGCCTGCATGATGATGGTGAAGGGCAGGGTGGCGCCCATAAGCACGATACCGGTTTTGACGTAGAACTCGGTCTTGAGGGCCGACTGGAACCACTTCGGCAGCGGCATCAGGTTACCTACCAGCATGCCGAACAGCAGAGCCAGCAGCGGAGTCTCAAGCTGCCAGTACTTCAAGAAATTGTTGGAGCCGAGAGCGGTTATGACTACCGAGATGAGGAAGAGTACAGTAAAACCACCGGCGTAATTGGCGAGATTAATTTTCATCGTCTTGGCGGCAACGCAGAAGGCGGCCAGGAAAAAGGCGAAGAGGTATATGAAACCAGTGGTGCCTTTGCCAAGGCTTTCCCATAGTTTAGCGGTCTTGCCGAAGTCCCAGCCTGCGACACCGACCGCCATTGTCTTGAAGAAACCGCTGCCGCCAGCAAAAAAGGCGATGGTGATCATAAAGGTAAGACCTAAACCGATGATGATTGCCCAGGTATCTTCCCGCTCGTACCAGGGAAGGGCTGACTGAGGAGCACCTGCCATGTAAATTCCTCCCTTAGAAAATGTCGTCTTTCTCTATAAGTTAGGTGAAACAGAAAATTATGTCTTTTCCGGCCGACCTCCTCCCCCTTTTCTTATCCACGAATAAGCTTTCGTAATATCTTTTCGCCAAATACCTTGTGAATCCCCTAACTAGTGCAGATAAAAAATTTTGATAATGATATAATCATCCCTTATATTGCCAGGATGCTGCCAGAAAAACCACGTTGCCCGCCCTTGCAGGACAGGCAACGCGGGCTGGTTCGGGCTCAGACGCAGCCGGTGGGCTTGGGCAGGCCGGCCAGCTTGCAGGCGCCCTTGGCCGGGCCGGAGGGGAACATATCATAGATTTCCTTGAGGGTGAAACCGGTGTCTTTGCAGAGTTTGCGGATCATCGGGGCAATGCCGAACTGTTTGAAGTAGTTGCGCAGATAGTTGATGACCTTCCAATGATTCTCGGTGAGTTCAGGTACTTCTTCGACCTTGGCGAAAATTTTGACGATTTCTTCGTTCCAGGCTTCCGGATCTACCAGAAAACCGTCCTCGTCGATTTCGATCTGTTTGCCGCTTACGTCAATATAAGCCATAATTCTACCTCCCTAAATTTATTATGCTGATTTAATCGGTTTATGCCAGGACGATAGCTTTGCCGACCAGGTCCATGACGCCGCCCATCTTGAGGTCGGCCATGCCGTAATGCTTCATCACGTGGGGCAACTGAGCCTTGCAGATGGAGCACGGGGTTGCCAGGTAGTCAAGCGGCAGCAGTTCTTTGACCTGTTCGGCTTTTTTCATCCCCAGCTGCATACGGATATCCATCATTTCATCCATGAGGATGCCGGAGCCGCCGCCGCAGCAGAAGTTGCGCTCGCGGTTGGGCGTCATTTCGACGAACTCGTCGACGCAGGCTCTGACGATGGCCCGCGGCTGTTCGATGATGTCGCCGGCACGGGCGTAGTTACAGGGGTCGTGGAGCGAGACTCGCCACGGCAGCTTTTTGAGTTTGAGCATGGACAGATTCTGGTAGGCGTATTCGAGGATGTGGACGAGGGCGAAGGGCGCGGGGCCGTTGGCGCCTTCGGTATACATCTTGGCGGCCCGCCAGCCGTGACCGCATTCACCCTGAACAACCAGCTTGGCACCAACGGCCCGGGCCGCGTCCCGCAGCCGCTGGTTCTGGGCTTTCATGGCGTCGAGGTTGAAGAGCAGGCCGAAGTTGGCCGCTTCCAGCACGGTGGAAGGAATTGTCCAATTGGCGCCGAGGGCGTGAAACATCTTAGCGACGCCGATCATGGTGTCGACATTGGTAAAGAAGTCAGCCGATGAGGGTACGTAGAGAATGTCGGAATCGGGCTTGTCGACAGTAATCTTAATGTCGAGACCGGTTTCTTCCCGCATCTCGTCTTCCATGAACTCGCAACAGTCGACGAGCGCCGGCTGGGGGATGCCCATGTTGTTACCTGTCTTTATCATGTTGGCGGCAACGCCGGTCATGAAGCGGGGCACGACGCCGAGGGCCGTCATGATGTGGCGGGCGGCGATGGTAATCTCGGCAGTGTCGATGCCGAACGGGCAGTAGACGGCGCAGCGGCGGCACTCGTTGCATTGGTAGAAGTAGGTTACCCATTTGGCGAGGGTCTCAGCGTCGTAGTCTTCAGCGCCAATGTAGCCGGCCAGTTTTTTGCCGGTCCAGGTGAAGTAGCGCTTGTAGATTTTACGGAAGAGATCGGCCCGGGCGGCCGGAATGTTGTTGAAGTCGCCGGTTCCCAGGTAGCTGTGGCAGGCATTGGCGCAAGCGCCGCACTTGGTGCAGGTCTCCAGCATGACCATCAGCGACCTGGCCCATTTGCGGTAGTCGTCGATGCCGGCCAGCAGGGCGGCCTGTTTGCCCTCGTCAGTCACCGGCGTAAAGCCGGCCGCCTGGACTTCTTTTTCTTTGGCAAGATGCAGCGGTATCTTCATGCCTGCACCCCCTTGGCGGTAGCGGATTCGGTCGCTCCGGGAGCCCTGGCGCCAGCAAAGGGCGAGCGCAGCGGCGTGCCGGCCGGCGTGGGATATACGGGCGGCGCTTCGACCAGCATGGCCCGGTTGACAAGAAAGCCGGCGAAGTGGAGCATCTTGGAGAAGGGGAAGTAGATCAGGAAGAGCATGACCACCGTGAAGTGAGCGATGAAAATCGGGTTATCGGGTATCGGTTGCGAGCTGAAGGTCAGCAGGCTGCCGAGATAGGCCTTGATAGGCGGCAGGTCGACATGGACTGTCGGCAGGCGCATATGGTTGCCGGTAACGACTATGGCGAGGATGAACAGCAGGTCGACAAAGTCGGCCGGGTCGGACAACCGCTTGACTTCCGGGTTGGCGAAGCGCCTGTACAATAATACGATAAGGGCGGCCATGAGCACTATGCCGGCAACGGTGCCAAGGAAAGCCGATGTGGCTTGGCTGGTGGCTGGCGTGAAGCCGATGAGGGTGAACTGGTTCATCAGGAAGTAGATGCCGACAATGTGGCCGCCGATAACCATAGCCAGCGACAGGTGAAGGAGCCAGGCCCACAACCAGAGATTTTTGTCGTTTTGGTAGAGGCTTTTGAAAAAGAGCATTTCTGTTCCCACGGCCGCGATGCGGCTTGTGCCGTCAGCCGGCGCCGGAAAAAGGGTGAGTTGGAAGGGAACCGGCACTTTCAGCCAGCCCGCAACCCGGTAGGTTACGCCGATCAGGAAGATAGCGCCCGCGATGTAGGGGAGCACCTGTCCGACGAAGTATAGCATACTTTAACCTCCAGCGGGGCCTGGCCGGGAGGGGCAGCGCCCCGCCGGGCCGCCGCGCGATTTTAGAGTCGGAACTGACTGGTGGAGCGGAAGGTGGTCGGTGCGAAGGTGAAGTCGTCGATGTGTTTTTCGGTGAAAGGAATGTCGGTGAGCTTGAAGAAGCGCTCCCAGCCGATGCGGTCGATCCACTCGCCCATCCGTTCGCCGGCACGGGCATTCTTGGCGTAGACTTCGACAAGATGCTTGACGGCATCGGTGACTTCCGGCCAGCGAGGCGGGTTGTTGGGCAGGAAGGGAATGGCCAGGCGGGAGAATTTGGGGGCGGTACGGGCATTGGAGACCTTGCCGCCAACCCAGATGGAGACGCCGTCGTTTACCGGGTCGGCGATTTCCATCGACGGGCACATTGTATAGCAGTTGCCACAGAACATGCATTTTTCTTTGATGACTTCGACGCTCTTGAGCTTGGGATTGGGGCGAATGGCGCCGGTCGGGCAGGCGGCGATGACCGAGGGTATCTCGCAGGCCTTGGCGACACCTTCATGGTTTATGCGGGGAATGGTACGGTGGATGCCGACGATGGCGATGTCCGAGCAGTGGCAGGCACCACACATGTTGACGCAGCAGGCTACGGCCAGGCGGACCCGCGCCGGCAGTTTCATGGTAGTGAAGTAGCCGTGGAGCTCGTCCATCATCGACTTGACAAGGCCGGAGGCGTCGGTAGCCGGGGTATGGCAGTGGATCCAGCCCTGGGTGTGGACGACGTTGGAAATGGCGTTGCCGGTGCCGCCAACGAGGTAGCCGCGGGCTTTGAGGTCGGCCAGCAGGGGCTGGAGCTGTTTCTCGTCGGCTACCAGGAATTCAACATTATGACGGGTGGTGAAGCGCAAGTGGCCATCGCAGAATTTATCGGCGATGTCGCAGAGTTCTTTGATGTAATCGGTGCTCACGAGACGGGCCGAGGCCACGCGCACCGAGTAGAGGACATCGCCGCTTTCGGCGACGTGCTTCAATACGCCGGGCTGGGGAATTTCGTGATAGGCCCATTTGCCATAGTTCTTGGCGATGACCGGCGGGATCATCGTGCGATAGTCGGGGGGGCCAAAATCGGTCTTAGCCATGCTTCACTACCTCCTCTTCCTGCCAGAAGATGTACGGGTTGGCACGCGGCGCGGAAACCATCTGTGGCTTGGGAGTCAGGCCGATGCCCTTGAGGAAGTTGCCCATGCCGATGCGGTAGATGAGTTCGCCGATACGCTCGCGGGGTTTGGCGTGTTCGTCGAAGTATTCAGTAATCCGGGTGACAAGGTCGAAAATCTCGGTATAGGGTGCGTCGACTTTCATGAACGGCACGAGCACCCAGCCGATGAAGGCCGACTTGACGACAGGCGCCTTGCCGCCGATCAGGATGGCGGCACCGCGGTCCTTGCCTACCTTGATGGCTTTGGGCATCATGTCAATACAGTTCATGCAGCGGACGCAGTTGTCAGCGTCGAATTTGAGTTCCTGACCGTCAAATTCGAGGGCTTTGGTCGGACATTTGCCGACAACCATCGACTGAATGTTGAACCCGCCTTTAACATAGTCGCGGACAGCGCTCTGGTCGATTTTGAGAGTATCGCGCCAGGTGCCGATAACGGCGAAGTCCGAGCGGGCGGTAGCGGCGGCGCAGTCGTTCGCGCAGGCCGAGCATTTGATTTTGAACTTATAGGGCCAGGCCGGGCG
>JAEZLU010000241.1 GCA_023415075.1 Bacillota bacterium | reverse complement strand
GCCCCTTTCGGCCCGGCCACAAGAATGCGCTCCTGACAAGCAAATTGTCCGGGCTGGGATAAATCTTTGAAATGAGTCAGGCGGTCGCTGCCGAAGAGGGCCAGCATATCAACCCGCGACAAATGGACATGCCTGTTGGAAATGCCGACCGGGATGCCTTTGACCACATCTGCGGTCGGAAGCGGCGGCAGATCCTGCTCAAGACGCTTCATAACCGCCTCAGTGATAGCTGCGACCAGTTGTTTTGACTCCACGTGGTTCACCGCCTTGCCACATCTATTTTAAAGTTGCATCTGCCTGAGAACCTGGCGGACAACGCCGGCGATATCATCGGGTGTAATGGCGGCGACAGCGGGCTCGTCCCGGGTTTGTCCGAGTTCGACCTTCCTGGTGCCGTAGGCCAGCCGTTTGACGTTAATCAAGTGTTGGGGGCCGAGGTTCTCTGATATGCTACTGCCGCCCCAGGTACCGCAGCCAAGGGTAAGGGAAGGCGTCAGCCCGGTGGAATAGCCTATCCCACCAAGGGCCGAGGGAGTATTGACAAGTATCCGGAATACCGGCTTATGGATAAATTCGCGGATAACCCGCTCATCGGTCGAGTGTATAGAAAAACTGTGGCCGATACCGCCCAGCTTTAAAAGCTCGATGCTTAAAAGACAGGCCTCGGGCCAATCATTAACCGTGTAGAAGCCCAGTACCGACGTCAGTTTCTCATGGGAAAGCGGATAGGCCTGACCGTAGCCCTGGAGTGGGGCGACAAGCAGTTTGGTACCCGCGGGCACGCTTATTCCCGCCTTGTCGGCAATTTCTTTGGCCGTTTTGCCGACCATCGCCGCATTCATTCCGCCCCGCGGCGTCATAACCACGCCGCTAACCTTCCTGGTTTCATCTTCATTCAGGAAATAGCAGTGCTGCCTTTTTAGTTCGGCAATTACCGCTGCCTCGACCGGCTTGTCGGCGATTATCGCCTGCTCGGAAGCGCAAATCATGCCATTGTCAAACGTCTTGCTTGTCACAATATCCCGCACGGCCTGGGCCACATCGGCGCTGCGCTCGATGAAGGCCGGCACATTGCCCGGACCGACGCCGAACGCCGGTTTGCCGGCGCTATAGGCAGCCCGTACCATGGCCGAACCGCCGGTGGCGATGATGACGGCGACATCCTCACTGTGCATGAGTTCTTCCGTAGCTTTCATCGTCATCTGGGACAGGCAGCCGATGAGCCCGTCGGGAGCGCCGGCCTCGGAGGCCGCCTCCTGGAGAAGCCGGGCCGCCATACCCGAGCATTTGGCGGCGTTGGGGTGGGGCGAAAAAATTATTGCGTTGCCAGCCTTCACGGCAATCAATGCGTTGTGAATAACCGTCGAGGTGGGGTTAGTGGTGGGCGTCAAGGCCATGATAACTCCCATGGGCACGGCGACCTCGACAACTTTGCCATTCTCCTTCTCCCCGATAATGCCGCTGGTCTTCACTGTTTTTATATAGTCGTATACATCGCGGGCGGCAAACAAGTTCTTTATGACCTTGTGCTCCACTACGCCGTAATTTGTTTCTTCCACCGCCGCCTTGGCAAGCATTTCGGCGTTTGCCGCCGCCTTAGCCGCCATTGCGGCAACAATTTTTTCTATCGCCTGTTCGCTGTATTCGCAGAAAGCTTCCTGGGCTTTTTTCGCCTTGCGCACCAGGTCTCTGGCTTCCTGGATGGAGTTCAGGTCAAAATCCAGTGCCACCGGCAATCATTCCCTTCCTGTGTTTATCTCACTGGCCGGCTTACGATGGCTTCGATAAGCCGCGCCTTAGTAGCCAGGGTAATATTCCGCCCCTTAATCGGCAAATCTGGGATGGAACGGGCCAACCGGCGCAGTTCGCCAACTGTCATCGCCGCCAGGCTGTCGAAAGTCGGCGTGGCCAGCCTGCCTTCGTCGGCGTCTACCCGATCTTTTACGGGCGGCGGACATACCGGCGGCCGTGGCAGGATGGCAGCCACACTGTCATCTGGCCTGGCGATAACGTGAACGGCAAAAAGCTCGCCTACCCGCCTGGCGGCGTCGGCCCCTGCGTCAACGGCCGCCTGCACGGCGCCGACTTCGCCTTCGACCATCACCGCCACCAACCCGCCCTCCGCATGCACCTTGCCAAGCAGGGCGACACTGGCGGCCTTCAGCATGGCATCCGCCGCCTCCACCGCGCCGACAAGGCCTATGGTCTCAATCATGCCAAGAGCTTGTGGCACCATGCCTTATTGCCCCACTTTGGGCAATATCATCTCTACGTCACCATGGGGCCGGGGGATGACGTGGACCGACATCAGTTCGCCCACCCGCTGGGCCGCCGCTGCGCCAGCATCGGTAGCAGCCTTGACGGCGCCGACATCGCCGCGCACCATTACCGTTACCAAGCCGCCGCCTACCAGCACTTTACCAATAAGGCTGACGTTGGCCGCCTTGACCATGGCATCGGCGGCTTCGACGGCACCGACCAATCCTTTTGTTTCAACCATTCCCAAAGCTTCGAGCTGCATGATGAGCCTCCTCAAGTTTTGTATTTAGCTTTTTTTCTGGTAATCGTTAGGCAGAATCATTTCTACATCGTTATGCGGGCGCGGAATAACGTGGACTGAAACTAGTTCACCGACCCGCTTGGCGGCTGCGCCGCCGGCGTCAACCGACGATTTGACGGCGCCGACATCGCCGCGTACCATAACCGTCACCAGACCGCCGCCCACCAGCACTTTGCCAATGAGCTGGACATTGGCCGCCTTCACCATGGCGTCGGCCGCCTCGATAGCTCCCACAAGCCCTTTAGTTTCCACCATACCCAGCGCTACTAGTTCCATTATGCAAACCTCCTACTTTTACGTTCGCTTTACTTTTTGTTGTCGGCCGGCAGGATAAGCTCGACATCGTCATGCGGCCGCGGAATAACGTGGACTGAAATCAGTTCACCTACCCGTTGGGCGGCCGCGCCGCCCGCATCGACCGATGACTTGACGGCGCCGACATCGCCGCGTACCATAACCGTCACCAGGCCGCCGCCCACCAGCACCTTGCCGATGAGCTGTACATTAGCCGATTTCACCATGGCGTCGGCCGCTTCGATGGCGCCAACGAGGCCTTTGGTTTCTACCATTCCTAACGCAATATTGGTCATATGAATTCTCCTTTCTTATATCACAGTATCCGTTGTCAAGCGATTAGTTTGAACAGTTCTGCCACCAGTTGTCCGGACAGGCAACGTAAAAAATCCTCGCGTTGCCGGCCGAACCCAGGCCCACCTGGGCACCTGCCGGGAGGAAAACCATATCGCCGGCCTTGCCTGAGAACTCCCGTCCATTAATCCGGTAGCTTACCGTCCCGGACTGTAAAAAGTGGATTTCGCTGCCCTTTTGTTGCCGTACCGGCAAATCGCCACTGAGGGATATCATGCCGGCAAAAAGATTGGGGCTTTCTTTGCCGTCGAAGACTTGCTTGACTTTGACTTTCTCGCTGCCGTCGCCCCATTCCAGGGCCTCGCCCCGCACAAGTTTGAACCCGCAGGCATCAGTTTCATAGGCCGCCTTTTTCCGCTGTTCAAGCACCACGAGGATTTCCTCGACGATCCGGGCGATAATCGCCTGGTCGAGGGCCTTCGGCGCCAGTACGTCCGGCAGGCTTGTCTCCTGGACAGCTGGCGCAGGTTGCCGGCAGGCGGCGACGCCTTCAATTATCTCAATGCCGTAATCGCGGGCAGCGTCGCGGGCCGCCGGCGTTATAATGGTGCCGATTTCCACCTGGGCCGTTTTCATGTTACTGGCGGCCCAGTTCTTGACGTCGGCGGCGGTAACCAGCTTGCGCATTATCCTTCACCTCCTTATAAGCTGCAAAAAGTGGTCAAATAAGACACTGTTTGAGGCTGGCGTGCGGTGAAGGAATAACGACCTTGTCCACAAGCATCCCCTTGGCGGCGGCGCCGGCCGCGCCGGTTTCGACCGCGGCGGCCACCGCAGAAACGTCGCCGGTGAGGGTGACAAAAGATTTACCGCCTATGCCGGTTCCACACCTGATTTCGATTATATCAACGGCTGCGGCTTTGGCCGCGGTGTCGGCGGCGACGATAAGCGAAGCGACCGAAAAGGCTTCGATGACCCCTAGTGACTGGATACCGGCCACCGGCGTAACCCCCCTGATTGCTTCGACAACCGAAGGATGCACATTGGGCAGGACGAAATCGTCGATTACTGCGTCGGCGCCGATGCTGCGGCCGGCGTCGGTCGCACTCTGGACAGCCGCCACTTCGCCGCATACCATAACCAGATACTTGCCGCAGCAGGTAGGCTTCGCCTCCAGCAGTTCAACATGAGCCGCTTTCACCATGGCGTCGGCGGCCTCAATCCCCCTGGCGATACTAGTGAACTCAACAAAACCAATGGCCCTAATCATCTGCCGCCCCCCCCTTCCGGTGCTGTTATCACAATTCGGTCGGCGACCACGGTCACCACGCCGGCGATGCTGGCGTGGATGTTGGCTCCGAGTCCCCCGTCCGGTATGCGGGCCACCAGGTCGCCCTGGCGCACCGTTTGGCCGGCTTCGACTACCGGCAGGCCGGGAGCGCCAACATGCTGCTTCAGGAGAAGCTCTACCTGCTTAACACTGACCGCGCGCTCGTCGATAGGCGCCGGGCGGTCGTAGCCGCCAAGGCCGGTTCTGGCTATAAGGCGCTTTACCGGTATCTTCCGCTCGGCCTGCATCCGGTCGCAGCGTTGGTCGGCGGCCGGAGGGTCGGCTTTCAGCCCCTGTTTGGCCAACGCCTGCTTCAGCGCGGCGTTTATCGTCCGCGGCGACAGACCGATCGAGCAGGCGTACTGTTCGCAGACGCCGCACTCCGAGCAGGCCAGCGCCATCTTCAACAGCGACTCCTGACCATGGATGTGCTTTATGCCGCGCATGATTTTATGCGGCTCCAGCCGGTGACCGAGAAGGTAGCGGGGGCACAGATCGGTGCAGTAGCGGCACTGCATGCAGGCCGCATGCGCCCGTTTAAGAAGTATTTCGACCGGCAAGGTCCGTTTGACGATGAGCTGATGCCGCTCCGGCAAAACTATCAGACCTTTGGTTGTTTTGGTGATAGGCTGGCGAAGGTCGCCGACCAGTCGGCCCATCATCGGTCCGCCGTCAAGCACCCGTAGGCCGTCGAGCCTTTCGACTCCCGCCAGCGCCAGCGCGTCGGCGACCGCCGTACCGATAGGCAGCCTCAGGGTTACAGGCTGGGCTATTTCGCCGGCAACCGTTACATAGCTGTGAGTCACCGCCGCCCCTTCGAGGGCGTCAGCAACATTAATGAGGGTTTCCACATTAGTTACGACACAGCCGACACTGATGGGAATAGCCCCCTGGGGGACCAGTCGGCCAACGGCTTCATGGACAAGCACATGCTCGTCACCGGCCGGATAGAAGTCTCCAAGAATGCTAAGGCGCATGTTCTTGCCAATAGCCGCCCCCAAGGCGGCGATGGCTGCGTGATGCTTGCCTTTGAGAGCAATAACCCCTTCGGCGGCGCCGGTAGCCTCGATAACGGCGGCCAGACCCTTGACAACTTTGGTTGCGCTCATTTCCATAAGCTGCTGATCAACCCGGAGAAGCGGTTCGCACTCGGCACCGTTGACAATTACCGTGTCGGCGTTTGCCGCCACTTTGACATGAGTCGGAAATCCGGCGCCGCCGGCACCGACGACCCCCGCCTCCCTGATCTTGACAATAATGCTGTCGCGCATCCTAACCTACCCCTCCGGGGGTTTTCTTTTCGGCGTCTATTATGCCGACAATGATGGCGTCAATTGGGGAACAGTCGAGGTTTCCCATCTGTCGGGCCGAACTGCCCTCGGTCACGAGGACCTTTTCGCCGATACCGGCGCCAATGAGATCGGCAGCCACAATCAAGGCCCCTTCCTCACCCCGCGCCCGGTCATAAAGCTGGACGATCATCAGCTTAACCCCAACCAGCGCGTCATCCTTACGGGTTGCCCAGACGTTATCGATAACCTTGCCTATCCGCACCTTCCGCCCCCCCTTTCCAGTATCTTTGGTTGGCGCCGCCTGCTAACGGGCGCCGACCACCCCGCGCTTGGCAAGCTCCTTCATGACCGTCTCGATAATGATAGTCTCAAGTTGCTCTTTGCCGCCGCTTACTGCTTCTTTTACTTCCAGCCCCAGCAGGCGGGCGGCGTTTTTGTACATGACCTTTTCCCGGACCTCGGGCTTGAAAGGCAGCTTGTCATAGTTGCGCAGCGCGTCTCTGAAGTCGACGAACGGATGGGCGCTGGCGTACATCACTTTATCGCTGATGATGGTGTTGATGGCGTGGATGTAGGCTTCCGACATCGGGAAGAACTCGTACTCCGACAGTTCCAAATAAACATTCTCGTTACGCTGGGCGACAATTATCATCTCGTTGACCCACGGATAGCCGCCGTGGCTGACGACGATTTTCAGCTCAGGAAAGTCGCGGGCCACAAAATCGATATAGCGGGGCGCGACGTGGTCGATAACCGCGTTGGGCACAAGGGTCGCCGGCCCGGTGGTGATGACGAGCGGCACGTCGAGCTCGCAGCATTTGGCGTACAGCGGATAGTATTTGGCGTCATTCACGTAGATCTGAGCCAGATAAGGATCGATCGCCGCCCCCTTGAAGCCCTGTTCTTCAACCGCTTTTTTCAGTTCGTACACCGCCCGCATGCCTTTATGGGGATCGAGGCCCCAGTAGCCGATAAACTTGTCGGGAAATTTGCCGACAAACTCGGCCACGCTGCCGTTATTGGCTTTGGAAGCGTAGGTCGTCTCGCAGTCCCGGCCGGTTATCACCGCCTTGATGACATTGTGGCGCTCGAGCTCAGCCACCACCTCGTCTAGGGTCTGCGGCTTCATCTTGGTAAAGTCGATCGCTGCGCACAGACCCTTGAAGGCCGTGTTGTTGGCGATGCCATCGAGAACGGCGGCCGTGTTCGGCCGGAAACGAAAGTCGATTATTTTCATGAAGCTCCTCCTTCGGGTTGAGCAACCCAGGCCTTGCTATTTCCCTAGCCGCTCTTTCGCTATTTGCTTGAGAGATTTGAACCAGTCGTCGTCAAGCTTGCTGTCGCCCAGCCGGTAATCGCGGCCCAAGTACCGGTACTTGGGCTGGCCCATCCGGTGGTAGGCCAACAGCTCGTAGTCGACATTGGCTTTGTCGGCAAGGAAACCGCTAATGGCAGCGATGTCTTCCTCGCTGTCGTTAAACCCGGGAACGACCGGTGTCCGCACAAGCTTCGGCAGGTGCGGGAACTCTTCACAAAGCCTGGCGAAGTTGGCCAGTATGGTGTCGTTGCCGACGCCTGTATACTCTTTGTGCTTGTCGGCATTCATGGTTTTTATGTCAAAGAGAATTGTATTCAGGTACTTGGCGGCTTCGGCCAGCACCGCCCAGTCACCCATCCCGCAGGTCTCCATGGCGGTGTTCATCCGCCGGCGTCTGGCCTCCTTCAGGAGGGCTACCGTAAAAGCCCCCTGGGCCAGCGGTTCGCCGCCTGACAGGGTGATGCCGCCGCCCGAGCGGCCGTAAAAAACGCCATCAGCCTCAGCTGCTCTGAGCACCTCATCAATCGTCATCGTTTTCCCGAAAATATGCAGGGCCTTCGCCGGACAGGCGTCTACGCAGGCAAAGCAGCTGACGCACTTTAGCCGGTCGATTTCTATCTTACCGTCGGCGGCCGGCTTGACCGCTTCCTGCGGGCAGGCCTGCCGACACAGGCCGCAGTCGGCGTCGCCGATACACTTGGTGGCGTTGAGCGCCAGCTCGGGAGCGCACATCTGGGACTCGGGGTTACTGCACCAGCGGCAAGCCAACGGACACCCCTTCAAGAATACAATCGTGCGGATACCCGGACCGTCATGGACGGAGTAGCGCTGGATGTTAAATATCAGGCCTTTAGGCGGTTGTCCAGCTCCAGATTGTGCGGTCATTGCTTCCTCCTAAAAAAAAGCGTGTAAGTCCCGCCCCGGTAGTCAGCGGCCCAAAAGCGGGACTTACATCGCCATGGCAGCGCTAGATGGCGGCGTGCTCGGTACGGGCGATCAGGTCGTCCTGCAGGTCAGGTGACAGATCGGTGAAGTAGGCGCTGTAGCCAGCAATCCTCACGATGAGGCCCCGGTACTTGTCAGGGTCCTTCTTGGCGGCCAGCAGCGTTTCTTTATTGATTACGTTGAACTGGATGTGCCACAATTTGAGGTCGCACCAGCTCTTGATGAAGGAAACCAGTTTTTCGGTTCCCTCTTCGCCGGCCACGCAGGCGGGGGTGAACTTGATGTTGAGCAGACGGGCGGCCCGCTCGCGGAAATCGTAGTTTTTCGAAGCATAGTTGGACAGCAGGATAGCGGTCGGGCCATTGGCATCGGCGCCCTGAGAGGCCGAGGAGCCGTCCGACAGCGGCGTGTAGGCTTTGCGGCCGTTGGGGGTTGCGCTTACGACCTTACCGAAAGGTACATGGGAAGTGAACGGCACGTAGCGCAGGTCGAGGTTAACGCCGAGCTCCTTCGAGTATTTACGGGTGAATTTAAGGCATACTTCATCAAGCTCTTTGGCGATCTCATCGGCGTACGGGTCGTTGTTGCCGTACTTGGGCGCATTGGCCACCAACTGGCGGACGACTTCGTTGCCCTCGAAGTTGGCTTTCATGGCCTTGATAAGCTGGACCATGGTCAGTTTCTTATCCTCGAATACCAGTTTCTTGATAGCGGCCAGAGAGTCGACCAGCGTGCCGTAGCCCATGAACTCGAAGTAGCCAAGGTCAATGCCGCCTTCGATAACCGGTGTATGGATATCCTTGCATTCCTTCATGCACAGGTCGTGGAGGGCCGAGCCCAGTGGCCAGGCAAAATGCTTGGCCCTGAGGTTGATGATGACATGCTGCTGGACAAAGGCATTCTTAAGGAAATTTAGATGCTGGGCCAGGTAGGCTTGCCAGAACTCTTCCCAGGTTTTGAAGCTGCAGGGGTCACCGGTTTCCAGACCGATGACCTCGTCACCGTGGAGCAACATCTTGCCGTTGTACATAGTCATTTCCAGGGCCGCCGGGAAATTGATGTAGGCGCAGGGGCTGGTGTACGTGTCACGGTTGGGCATACGGCACTCGGCGCAACCGGAAACGGCGTAGTCGTAGGCTTCGCCGAACTGGGCTCCTTTCGCCAGCAGCAGCGGCACTACTTCCTCATCGTTTATCAGCTTCGGGAAACCCGAGCCTTCCTTGATGGTCTCGGCCACTTCGTAGAGGTAGCGGGCCGGTGCGCGACCGTGAATCCGCGCCGCCAGATCGGGGTAATGGAGCGGAAACTCCCGCTTGGACTGCAGGAAAAGATAGGTGAGCTCGTTGGTGGCGTCGCGGCCATCGGGGGTCTGGCCGCCAATGGTAACGGCTTCCCAGTGGGCGTAGCCTTCGTTGAAGGCGCCGCCGGTCGGCGAGATGTACAGGTCGATAAACTGGGCCATACCGACCCACATGCACTCCATGATTTCCAGCACCTGCTCGTCGGTGAGCACGCCGGCTTCGATATCTTGCTTGTAGTACGGGTAGAAATATTGGTCCATCCGGCCGTTGGAGATTATCGTCCCGGTCTTTTGCTCAAGGCGGGAAAACATCTGGACGAACCACTGGGCCTGCACGGCCTCCCGGAAGTTGCGGGCCGGATTCTCAGGCACCCAGGCGCAGATCTCGGCGATCTGGAGCAGCTCTTTTTTGCGCTTGGGGTTCTTTTCGGCCTTGGCTTTTTCCATCGCCAGCTCGGAATGCCGCCGGGCCCATATCACCATCGCGTCGCAAATCAGGATGATGGCTTGCAGGAAGGGGGCCTTCTCCATGTTGTCGACAGGGCTAAGCGGGTCGAGGGCGGCCAGCTTGGCCTGGGCCTCTTCCTTTATGCCTTTAAAGCCTTTTTTCAGCACCTTCTCATAGTCGTGGACCCACTGGATCGAGGACCGGAAGGATGCCGTCTCGTTGACGATGAACCGCGACTTCAGCGGGTCGTTCGGATCGTAGGTCAGCTTTAGCGTTTCTTTCGGCAGCGCCTTGGTCAGATTCTCGTGGAAGGTCTTGCCCTTCCAGTAAGGGGCGATTTCCTCGACAACCAC
>JAEZLU010000218.1 GCA_023415075.1 Bacillota bacterium | reverse complement strand
CGGTCGGCCACGCCGATTATTTCGGCGGCGCTCAAGGTTATCGCCCGCAGGGCCACGGCGGCCGGCAGCCCTTCCTTGACCGCCAGGGCGGCCTCCAGCCGCAGGCTGTTGATCGGCAGGAAAGGGTGATCGGTTATCAGGGCTACCTTGACGCCGGCGGCGTGGAGGATAGCCGGCGTGCGGTAGGTACGGTCCTTCAGTTCGACTTTCACGCGGGCGGTTATTGACGGGCCGACGGCCACCGCCACGCCGCGGGCGGCGAGAATATCGGCCACTTTGTGGCCGGCGGTGGCATGCTCAAGCGTGATTGCCAGCTTGAATTCGTCAGCCAGCCGCAGCGCTGTCATAATGTCGTCGGCCGCATGGGCGTGGGCCCGTAGCGGGAATTCGCCGCTGAGGACCCGGGCCAGCGCTTCCAGCCGCAGATTGCGTTCGGCCGGCGGGTTGGCGGCGTAGGCCTGGGCGGCCACCAGATTTTCGCGGATGAGGCCGGCGACCGCCATACGGGTGGCGGGCGAGCGGTCTTTTTGCCCATGCATCTGGATGGGATTCTCGCCGAAAGCCACCTTCAGGCCGGCCGGCTGGCGGAGGACCATGGCGTCGATCGTCCGCCCGTAGGTCTTGATGGCCACGCTCTGGCCGCCGATGACATTTTCGCTGCCCGGAGTGACAATAACGCTGGTGACGCCGCCGCTGACGGCGTCCTCCAGCCCCTCATCCTCGGGATTTATCGCATCCAGCACCCGCAGGTGGGGACAGACCGGCTCGGGAACCTCGTTCTTGTCCAGATGGGCGGCGCCGACCGCCTCCTCGGCCACCCCCAGGTGGGTATGGCAGTCTACCAGGCCGGGGGTTATGACCTTACCCTCGGCATCCAGCACCTCGGCGTCGGCGGGAATGGGCAGGCCGGCGCCGACGGCGACGATTCGGCCGCGGTCGATAAGGATGACGCCGCCCGTGATCGGGTCCTGACAGACGCTATGGACGATACCGCCGCGGATTGCCAGCATGGATAGCCTCCCTTAGGTGCATGATAAGCATAGTTTGGGATGGTGGCCGGTTTCGTATCCCTGGGGCAAATATTTTCCGCAGTTTTTGGGGTGGCTGGCGAAAAAAGGGTGGATTTAGCCTAGATGTTGTGGTATTATATTCAAAATACATGTTGACAACCATCGAAAGGAGTCAATTCTGCATGTTCGACGACAAGTTCGGCCCGGAAGGTCTGACCTTCGACGATGTCCTGCTTGTGCCCAACAAGTCGGATATCCTGCCGCGCGAAGTGGACGTTTCTACCTATATCACCAAGAACATAAAACTTAACATGCCGATCATCAGCTCAGGCATGGATACGGTAACCGAAGCGCGGATGGCCATCGCCATGGCCCGTGAGGGCGGCCTCGGCGTTATCCACAAAAACATGACGGTCGATAACCAGGCCAACGAAATCGACAAAGTCAAGCGCTCGGAACACGGCATAATCGTCGACCCGATTTTCCTGGGGCCGGACAACACCCTCCAGGATGCCCACGACCTCATGGAGAAATACCGCATATCCGGCGTGCCCATCACCGAACACGGCCGGCTTGTCGGCATCCTTACCAACCGCGATCTGCGGTTCGAGACCAACCTGTCCCAGAGAATAGCCGACTGCATGACCAAAGACAACCTGATCACCGCGCCTGTAGGCACTTCGCTCGACGAAGCCAAGGAACTCCTGGGCAGGCACCGCATCGAGAAGCTGCCGCTGGTCGACGAAAACCATTATCTCAAAGGGCTCATCACCATCAAGGACATCGAAAAAACCCAGCGCTACCCCTACTCGGCCAAGGACGCCAAGGGCCGGCTGCGGGTAGCCGCGGCTATCGGCGTCGGCGCCGACATGAACGACCGGGTCGACGCCCTTATCAAGGCCAAGGTCGACCTGCTGGTGGTTGACACCGCCCACGGCCATTCCCGCGGCGTAATTGAGGCCATCAAGACCATCAAGGCCCGCTACCCGCAGATCGACCTGATGGCCGGCAACGTGGCCACCGCGGCCGCCACCCGCGAACTCATCGAGGCCGGGGCCGACGCCATCAAAGTCGGCATGGGCCCCGGGTCGATCTGCACCACCCGCGTCATCGCCGGCATCGGCGTGCCCCAGATAACGGCCGTCTACGATTGCGCGGCCGCCGCCCGGCCGTACGGCATCCCGATCATCGCCGACGGCGGCATCAAATACTCGGGGGACATATCCAAAGCCATCGCCGCCGGCGCCAATGTCGTCATGATCGGCAACCTGCTGGCCGGCACCGAGGAAAGCCCGGGCGAGACCATTATCTACCAGGGCCGCAGCTACAAGGTCTACCGGGGCATGGGCTCGCTGGGGGCGATGGTCGAAGGCAGCAAGGACCGTTACTTCCAGGACAACATGGACAAGCTCGTGCCCGAGGGCATCGAAGGCCGTATCCCCTACAAGGGGCCGGTGGCCGAAACGGTATACCAGCTGGTGGGCGGCCTGAGGGCCGGCATGGGTTACTGTGGCGTCCGCAACATCGAAGAACTCATCACCAAGACCCGCTTCATCAAAATCACCGGCGCCGGCCTCAAAGAAAGCCATCCCCACGATATCAGCATCACCAAGGAAGCGCCCAACTACAGTATGTAGCCCTTGCAGCCCCGGAATCTCCGGGGCTTATTTGTCCTGGTACTGGTTTTTGGTCCGCTTTTTGCATAGATATTAGGCGGGGGTGGGAAGATGACCAAAAGCAAGCAACTATCGGCGCTGGTGGTACTCGACGATCTGCTGGCCGGGCTGTCTGAAGGCGGCCGGACGCCGGGCGGGGCCAAAATACGCGACGCCCTGCAGCAGGTGCGCCAGGAGTTTGCCCTGGCCAGCGAATTTGACTTCCGGGAAATCGGTGATCATCTCTACGACGGCATTTACATCGCCGACGGCACCGGCAAAACAGTGTACGTCAACAAGGCCTACTCCCGGATAACCGGCATACGGCCGGAGGAAGTCGTCGGCAAATACGTTTATGACTGCGAAGCCGAAGGCCTCTACAAAAACGCCGTCACCCCCGAGGTTATCAGGCGGAAAAAGCAGGTCAACGCCATGGGCGAAAGCTCGCGCAACGGCACGAAGATGCTGATATCCGGCAACCCGGTGTTCGACGAGCAGGGCAATGTCAAAAAAGTCGTGGTCATCGACCGGGAAATCACCGACCTCCTGGAAATGCGGGCCGAACTTGAAGCCTCGCAGGAGAAGATGAAAGCGGTCGAAGCCGACAAGATCAAGAGCAAACAGGAGATCGAGCACCTCCGCAACCTGCAGATGAAAAAAAACCTCATCGGCCGCAGCAGCCAGATCGAAACAGTACTCAAAGAGATCCATCAGGTGGCCAACCTCGACGTCACCGTGCTCATTACCGGCGAGACCGGGGTCGGCAAAGAAGTGGTGGCCAACGAGATATACATAAACAGCGCCCGTAAAAACGGTCCGTTCATCAAGGTCAACTGCGCCGCCATCCCGGCCAATCTCCTGGAAGCCGAACTGTTCGGTTACGAAAAAGGAGCCTTTACCGGGGCGGTCGCCAGTGGCCGCATGGGGCTGTTCGAGCTTGCCGACAAAGGCACGCTGCTGCTCGATGAAATCGGCGAAATGCCGCTCGAGCTTCAGTCCAAGCTGCTGCGGGTCATCCAGCACAAGGAGCTTACCCGCATCGGCGGCAGCCGGCCGGTAAAGCTGGACGTCCGCATCCTGGCGGTAACCAACTGCGACCTCCGGCAGCTTGCACGCCAGGGGAAATTCCGCGAAGACCTCTTCTACCGGCTCAATGTTTTTCCCATCCACATACCGCCCCTGCGGGCCCGCGACGTTGATATCGCGGTCATCGCCGCGCACTTCCTTGACAGCTACAACGGCAAATACGGCAAAACCGCCGCCATCGACGCCGGCGGCATCGAGCTCATGCGGCAGTATGCCTGGCCGGGCAATGTCCGCGAACTGCAGAACATCATCGAACGGCTGGTAATCATCTCCGAGGTCGGCTCGCTAATCGGCGCCGAACAACTGGCGCCGCTCCTCAATATCACCCTCGGGCCGGCCGATATGGCCGGCAGCGGCCAGAGCCTGCGGGAAGCGGTGGAAACGATCGAGCGGCGGCTCATCGAGAAGGCGCTTTCCCTCCACGGCAGCACCCGCAAGGCAGCCGCCGTCCTCAAGGTCGATCAGTCGACAATTGTCAAGAAAGCCAAAAAGCTGGGCATTGTCCTTGGGTGATGACAAACATCATCGTAGCCGATGATTTTTATCATCGGCAATAAGTTGCCATTATTCAGACATTTCGCATAATTAACCCTTGAAGACTGATGAATTTTTTCATCGGTCTTTTTGTATTGCGGCGCCCCACCGGCCTGCCGTCGCTGGCACGGCGCTTGCATTATTGTCTGGCGGCATTGATCGAAATCAAAAAATTGAGGTGATAATCATGGCCAAAGTTATTATCAGCGTCGCCCCCACCGGCGCCTGGCCGACCAAGGAACACAACCCGAACATCCCGCTTACGCCGCGGGAAATCGCCGACGACGTCTACGCCTGCTGGCAGGCCGGGGCGGCCATCGCCCACCTGCACATGCGCGACGAAGCGGGCAAAGGCACCATGAGCAAGGAGCGGTTCGCCGAGACGGTCAAGCTCATCCGCGCCAGCTGCGATATCGTCCTCAACCTCACCACCTCCGGCGACCTCAACGCCACCGACGAAACCCGCATGGCCCACCTTATCGAGCTGAAGCCGGAACTGGCCTCTTATGACTGCGGCTCGATGAACTGGATGCACAACAGCCTGTTCATCAACCATCCCCACTTTTTGGAGAAACTCGGCCGGACGATGACCGAAAACGGCATCAAGCCGGAAATCGAAGTCTTTGACGCCGGCATGGCCTACAACGCTTTCTACTATATGAAAAAAGGCGTGATCGCCGCCCCCGGCCACTATCAGTTCGTGCTCGGGGCGGCCGGCGGTACGGCGGCCACGGTGGAAAACCTGGTCTACCTCAAGAGCATCATCCCGCCTGACGCCACCTGGTCGGCTTTCGGCATCGGCGCCGGCCACATACCCATCCTGTATGCCACGCTGGCTCTCGGCGGCCATGTCAGGGTGGGCATGGAGGACAACGTCTACTACGCCAAGGACCGGCTGGCCAAATCGAACGCCGAGTTCGTCGAGCGGGCGGCCCGCCTTATCAAGGAAGCCAACAAAGAAGTCGCAACCCCGGACGACGCCCGGGAAATCCTCAAACTGCGAAAGTAGGTGGCCGAAGATGATTAAAAAGATAGGCGTGATCGGTGCCGGGACAATGGGCCACGGTATCGCCGAATCG
Organism: Bacillota bacterium; assembly: GCA_023415075.1. Lineage (GTDB taxonomy): Bacteria > Bacillota > Negativicutes > Sporomusales > UBA7701 > JAEZLU01. The sequence continues at coordinate 1,815 of JAEZLU010000218.1, read as the reverse complement.
TTCGCAATGTACGGCTTTGACGTCAATCTCTACGACACCGACCCGCAGACGCTGGCCAAGGTTAAAGACCTTATCCGCCAGGAGCAGGAGATGCTGGCGGCCGATGACTTTATCGACGCGGCCGCCATTCCCGCCACCCTTGAGCGGATCAACCTGCATAGCGACCTGAAGGCCGCGGTGGCCGACCGCGACTATGTCATCGAGGCGGCGCCGGAAAACCTGGAACTCAAGCAGAAACTCTTCAAACAACTGGACGAATACTGCCGGCCGGACACCATTCTTGCCAGCAACACTTCCAGCCTGCCGCTCGGCGGCATGATGGCCCTGGTGGATGGCGAACGAAAAAAACGGATGATGGTTTGCCACTGGTACAACCCGGGCCTCCTGATGCCGATCGTCGAACTGTCCTTCTTCGGCAACATGCCGGCCGAGATTTTCCGTGAAGTCGAAGCAATCTACAAGACCATCAGAAAACAAACCGTCAAAGTTCTCAAGGACGTTCCCGGCTTGGTGGCCAACCGACTGCAGATAGTCGTCGCCCGTGAGGCCTTCGCCCTCATCGAGCAAGGTATCGCCGCCCCCGAGGACGTCGACAAGGCCCTCAAATTCGGCCCGGCTTTCCGCTATGCCACCACCGGCCAGCTCGAGGTGGCCGACTTCGGCGGCCTCGACATCTGGTGCACGGTCGCCGACAATTTGCTCAAAGCTGTCGATAATCGTCAGGAGGCCAATCCGCTGCTGCGGCAGAAAGTAAAGGAGGGGAAGCTTGGCATAAAGAGCGGCGAAGGTTTCTACAAGTACGCGCCGGAGGACGCCCCAGCCGTGCGCGGCAATTTCATGAAAAAACTAATCCACCAGCTCAAAGCCTCGGAATATTACATAACTTGACGCTGTTTCCGCGAAACCGGAAAAAACTGAGGAGATGGGTGCACAAATGATTAACAGGATACTCATGTTCTTCGTCAACCTGATGCAGAAGTATCTGCCCGACCCGTTCACGATCGCCTGGATTATCACCCTGGTCGTTGTGCTGATGGCCATGGGGATAACCGGCACGCCGATAATGAAAATCGTCAACGACTGGGGCGTCGGTTTCTTCGGCATCCTGGCCTTTGCCATGCAGATGACCCTGGTAATTGTCTCCGGCTACGCCCTGGCGGCCGCCCCCTTCGTCCGCGGCCTCCTGCGGACAATTGCCAGCATTCCCAAAACTCCCGGCCAGACCGTTATCTTCATCGGTTTTGTGTCGATGATTCTCTACTACCTTAACTGGGGCCTCGGCCTGATTGCCGGCGGCCTGCTGGCCCGCGAGGCCGCCAAGCTGCACGGGGACGTCGACTTTCGCCTGCTGGTGACCGCCGCCTTCTCCGGCATCATCATCACCCATGGCGGCATGTCGGCCTCGGTGCCGCTGCTCATCAATACCAAGGGCCACTTCCTTGAGAAAGATATGGGCATCGTTCCGCTGTCCCAGACCATTTTCCACCCGCAGGCCGTCTTCATCACCGTCACCCTGGCCATCGTCATCCCGCTGATCCTCTATCTGATGATCCCCCGCAAAGAGGACACCGTGCTGGCCGACCCGGCGCTGTTCGAAGACGAGCAGGCCGCGGCCGCCCCGGTGGCGCCGGCTGCCCGGAAGCAGCTGGCCGATCATCTCGACACCAGCCTCATTCTCAACTACTCCCTCGGCCTGATGGGCGTCGCCTATGTCGTCTATTTCTTCGTAAAAGGCGGCTCGCTCAACCTCAACATCCTCATCTTCATCTTCGTGATGCTGGGCATTCTGGCCCACGGCACGCTGATAAACTATAC
>JAEZLU010000125.1 GCA_023415075.1 Bacillota bacterium | reverse complement strand
CCGCACTGCGGGCAGTGGGGCCGGCCGGCGCGGGCGAACAGCAGCCGCAGGTAGTCGTAGATCTCGGTGACCGTGCCCACCGTCGACCGCGGGTTGCGGCTGGTGGTCTTCTGGTCGATCGAGATGGCCGGCGACAGGCCCTCGATATAGTCGACATCCGGCTTGTCCATCTGGCCGAGGAACTGGCGGGCATAGGCCGACAGCGACTCCACGTAACGGCGCTGGCCCTCGGCGTAGATGGTATCGAAAGCGAGCGACGATTTTCCCGAGCCGCTGAGGCCGGTGATGACCACCAGTTGGTCGCGGGGAATCTCGACGTCGATGTTCTTCAGATTATGCTGCCTGGCCCCTTTGACGAAAATCCTATCCTTCAACTTATAAATCCTCCGATGAATTTATATAAAATCTTTCAAGAACAATAAAAGGAACTCAGCCAGCCCTAGCTATCACGCAGGCTTGCCGCGGGCTTTTTTCTTGTCCTTGCCGCCGGCAGGAGCATTGGCCATGCCCTGGCGCAGCTCGAAAATCATGTCGCGCAGCTCAGCGGCCCGCTCGAACTCCAGCAGCTTGGAGGCCTGGCGCATCTCCTTCTCCAGCTTGGCGATAAGCTCCAGCGTCTCGGCCCGCGACATCTTGCCGATGCGCTCGGCCCGGTACTCGGCCGGCGTCTCGGCCACCTTGGTGGTCTCGATGAGCTCGCGGACCTTCTTCTGGATGGACTGGGGCGTAATCCCGTGGGCGGCGTTGTATTCCTCCTGCACCGCCCGCCGGCGGTCGGTCTCGCCGATGGCCCGCCGCATCGAGTCGGTGATGTTGTCGGCGTACATGATGACCCGGCCGTTGACGTTGCGGGCGGCCCGGCCGATGGTCTGGATGAGCGAGGTCTCCGACCGCAGGAAGCCCTCCTTGTCGGCGTCGAGGATGGCCACCAGCGACACCTCCGGCAGGTCGAGGCCTTCGCGCAGCAGGTTGATGCCGACCAGGACATCGAACTCGCCGGCCCGGAGGTCGCGGAGAATCTCAGCCCGTTCAATGGTGACGATGTCCGAGTGCAGGTAGCGCACCCGTACTCCCATCTCCCGCAGGAACTCGGTGAGGTCCTCAGCCATCTTTTTGGTAAGGGTGGTGACAAGCACCCGTTCGTTGGCGGCGGCCCGCGCCTTGATTTCGCCCAGCAGGTCGTCCATCTGGCCCTTGATCGGCCGTACCTCGACCTGGGGATCAACCAGGCCGGTCGGGCGGATTATCTGCTGGACGACCTGGGTGGAGGCCTCCAGCTCGTACTGGGCCGGTGTCGCCGACGCGTAGATTATCTGGTTTATCCGGGCGACGAACTCCTCGAAGGTCAGCGGTCGGTTGTCATAGGCCGACGGCAGGCGGAAGCCGTACTCGACCAGCGCTTCCTTGCGGGAGCGGTCGCCGTTGTACATCGCTCTGAGCTGCGGCAGGGTGACATGGGACTCGTCGATGACGATCAGGAAGTCGTCGGGGAAGTAGTCGATGAGGGTGTAGGGCGCCTCGCCGGCCTTGCGGCCGGTGATGTGGCGGGAATAGTTCTCGATGCCGGAGCAATAGCCCATCTCCAGCATCATCTCGATATCGTAGTTGGTCCGCTGGGCCAGGCGCTGGGCTTCCAGCAGCTTGCCCTCGTCCTTGAAGCGGGCCAGCCGTTCGTCAAGCTCGACCTTGATGTCCTCGACCGCCCGCAGCATGTTCTCGCGAGAGGTGACATAGTGGGAAGCCGGATAGATGGCGATATGCTTGCGCTCGGCCAGGATCTCGCCGGTCATGGTGTCGATCTCAAGGATGCGCTCAATCTCGTCGCCGAACAGCTCGACCCGCACGGCCTTCTCGCCGTAGGCAGCCGGGAATATCTCGACAACATCGCCCCGCACCCGGAAGGTGCCGCGGGTAAAGTTGACGTCGTTACGCTCGTACCGGATGTCGACAAGCTTACGGAGGATTTCGTCGCGGTCGCGTACCTGGCCCTGCCGCAGCGACAGCACCAGGTTGTAGTAGTCCTCCGGCGAGCCCAGGCCGTAGATGCAGGAGACGCTGGCGACGACGATGACGTCGCGGCGCTCGAACAGCGAGCTGGTGGCCGAGTGGCGCAGCTTGTCGATCTCGTCGTTGATCGACGAGTCTTTCTCGATGTATGTGTCAGTCGAGGCGATGTAAGCCTCGGGCTGGAAGTAGTCGTAATAGCTGACGAAGTACTCTACCGCGTTGTTGGGGAAGAACGCCTTGAACTCGCTGGCCAGTTGGGCGGCCAGCGTCTTGTTGTGGGCGATGACCAGCGTCGGCTTCTGGACGGCCTCGATGACCTTGGCCATCGTGAAGGTTTTGCCGGTGCCGGTGGCTCCCAGAAGGGCCTGGGCCCAGGCCCCGTCCCTAATGCCGTCGGCCAGTTGGTCGATGGCCGCAGGCTGGTCGCCGGTAGGCCCGAAGGGCGCCACGACCTCGAACGGCCGGCCGCCTTCCTGGTAAGTATTTTGCAGTTTTGGCAGGATTGTCGTCATATTATCACCACTGTTTTTATCGGAACACACGTTCGTTAATACCAGTTTATCACAGTACATATGTTCGAATCAAGCTATAAGAATGTAGCTGCTTTTTTCTAAGGAAAATCAATGTTTTTTCTGCGTTTCTCCACCATTTCCCAGTGATTTTTCCGGCCGTAGCCAACAGAGGAAAGTTGCGGAAAAACGTTATCAATCAATAATAATTATAACACAGTTTCGGCGCCGGGCGGTAGCTATTTTCGGAAGCGGCGGCGTAGCCAGTCCAGCAGCCCGTAGTTTTTGTCGATTATTTGCACATAGTGCTGCTCGTAGCCTTCGGGGACGATGATGACCCCAAGCCGTCGCTGGCCGTCGGCGAAGGCGGCCTTGCCTACAAGGGAGCGGCCGCCGCGGCTGTAGGTGAAAGGGAAAACAACGGGGGCGTAGCTGATGGCCCGGGCCAGCTCGTAGCCGTTATTCACCGGCAGGCCGCCCAGGTCGAGGAGGATATCGCCCGGCCGCAGGCCGGCCTTCTGGCCGGGGGTGCCGACGACGGTGTCGAGGACCATGACGCCGCGGGCCGGCGGCACGAAGCGCGGTTCGCCGTGCATCTCGCGGCGGTTGTCGAGGCGGATGAGGAATTCGTGACCGAGGGGCGACAGCAGGGCGGCCGGCAGTTGCAGCCAGGTGTATCTGGCCGACAGGATGGCCAGGATCAGGAGGGCGACGCTGTAAAGGGCCAGATGGAGGGCCGAGGTCCGCCGGCGCTCGGCAGGCGTGCTGGCCACCGCTATGTCGCCGTAGCCGAGAGCGGCCACGACCGGCACCATGGCGTAAAGCCAGGTATGGCCGGCCGGCGGGGCTTCGCCGATCGGCAGCGGCGGCCACCAGTCAGGCATTTTGAGGATGGCGGCCGGCATCGAGGCTTCGGGGACGCTGGCGGCCGCCAGCAGCACAAGGGGCAACGGCCAAAAGTTCTGGAGGTTGAAGGCCCCCACCAGGCGGCCGTCGTCCTTCTTCAGGATCATCGGCGCGGCGCTGTGGCGGCCGCTTATGTAGATGAGGATGCTTTCGGTTATATGGAGGCCGCCCACCAGAGCCAGCACCTGGGGCACGTTGACTTCCGGCCAGCCGAAGAGAACGCTCGATACGGCCACCAGGCCGCCGGCGTAGGCGAAGCAGAGGAACCGCAGGCTGATGAGCATGAGAGCGATGGCCAGCGGCCAGATATAGCTCAGGCCGAGGTTGTTGATGGTGACGCCGGCGATGGTCAAGATGAAGCTGCCGATGACGCCGCCGACGGCGCCGAGCAGGGCGGCGCCGATGACCTGCCGGCGCAGGCTGTGGCCGTAAACGCCGAACATCTTCAGCTGGTCCTTCTGGAGCTGCCAGTACTGGTAGGCCACCAGGGCAATGATCAGCCAAAAGGTGGTATCGAACAGGACGCGGAATACGCCGCTGACGATGAGCAACAACATATCGAGCCAGGGAAACACGGCCTCACCTCGTTAGCGAAATGGGAAAGCTGCGGGCAAGAAAATAGTATCATAAACA
>JAEZLU010000122.1 GCA_023415075.1 Bacillota bacterium | reverse complement strand
TCATGACCAAGGGAGCCGCCAGGATCGTGGCCGAGCTGAACACCCGCGGCGAAGTCGGCGGCATCATCAGCCTCGGGGGCTCGGCCGGCACGACGATTGGCACGGCGGCGATGCGGGCCTTGCCGGTAGGCGTGCCGAAGGTCATGGTGTCGACGATGGCGTCCGGCGATACCCGCCCGTACGTCGGCGTCAAGGATATCACGATGATGTATTCGGTGGTCGATATCTCGGGCATCAACAGCCTGTCGCGGCGGATACTGGCCAACGCCGCCTTCGCCGTGGCCGGCATGGCCCGGGGCAAAGTGCCGGCCGGCAGCCAGGATAAGCCGCTCATCGGGGCGACGATGTTCGGGGTGACCACCCCCTGTGTCACCAAAGCCAAGGAATACCTGGAGGCCAAGGGGTACGAGGTCCTGGTGTTCCACGCCACCGGCACCGGCGGCCAGGCGATGGAGGGGCTGGTCGAAGGCGGCTTTATCAAGGGTGTGCTGGATATCACGACAACCGAATGGGCCGATGAACTGGCCGGAGGCGTCCTGTCGGCCGGGCCGCGGCGGCTGGAAGCGGCCGGCAAGAGCGGCATCCCCCAGGTAGTGTCGGTCGGGGCCCTCGATATGGTTAACTTCGGGCCGCCGGAAACGGTGCCGGCGAAATATAAGGACCGCACGCTTTATCAGCATAACCCCACGGTGACGCTGATGCGGACGACGGCCGAGGAATGCGGTAAGCTGGGCGGGATTATCGCCGCCAAGCTGAACGCCGCCAGGGGTCCGGTCTCCCTGTTCCTGCCGCTGAGGGGCGTGTCGCTGATCGACGTTGCCGGCAAACCGTTCTACGATCCGGCGGCCGACGCCGCCCTGTTCGCGGCGCTGCGGGCCAATATCGACCGCGCCAAGGTCGAGCTGATCGAAATGGATACCGATATCAACGATGAAAAGTTCTCACAGGCAATGGCCGAAAAGCTGCGGCTGCTGCTGGAACAAAATTAGGAGGCGGAAAACACATGGCGCTCACCAGACAGTCGGTTCTGAATAAGCTCAGGGAACAGGTCAGGCAGGGCATCCCGGTTATCGGCGCCGGCGCCGGCACCGGCATCTCGGCGAAAAGCGCCGAAGCGGGCGGCGTGGATTTGATCGTCATCTACAACTCCGGCCGCTACCGGATGGCCGGCCGCGGCTCGCTGGCCGGGCTGATGCCGTACGGCGACGCCAACGCCATCGTCGTCGATATGGCCAACGAGGTGCTGCCGGTGGTCAAGCGTACGCCGGTGCTGGCCGGGGTGTGCGGCACCGACCCCTTCCGGCTGATGGACGTTTTTTTGAAGGAACTCAAGGCGATTGGCTTCGTGGGCGTGCAGAACTTCCCGACCGTCGGCCTGTGCGACGGCGTCTTCCGCCAGAACCTGGAGGAAACGGGCATGGGCTACGATCTGGAAGTCGAGATGATTGCCAAGGCCCGCGAGCTCGATCTCTTGACGACACCGTACATCTTCGCGGACGAGGACGCCGTCAAGATGACCAAGGCCGGCGCCGACATCCTGGTTGCCCATATGGGCCTCACCACCAAGGGGACGATCGGCGCGAAAACGGCGCTGACGCTCGACGACTGCGTGAAAAAAATCCAGTCGATGCACGACGCCGCCACGAAGGTCAATCCGGAAGTACTGGTCATCTGCCACGGCGGGCCGATAGCCGAGCCGGAGGACGCCGCCTACGTGCTGGCGCGGACCAGGGGGGTTATCGGCTTCTACGGGGCGTCGAGCATGGAGCGGCTGCCTACCGAAAAGGCTATTGCCGCCCAGGTCAAGGCGTTCAAGGATATTAAATTTTAGGGCTGCGTTCCCGGCAGCAAATCAAGGAGGAATAGACTGTGAGCAAGGGCAGTCGCTTTGTCCGGCCCGCTGAGGTGGAAACCCAGGTGTTTGACTGGGGCAGCCTGAAATGGCTGAGTGAGCCGAAAACGACCGGGGCCGAAAGGTTCAGCGCCGGCGTGGTAATCCTCGAGCCTGGCAAGGGCCATGCCGAGCACAATCACCCGGGGGTCGAGGAGATATTGTACTGCGTGGCCGGCGAGGGCTCGCAGGTGGTCGCCGGCGTGAAGCAGCCCCTGGTGCCCGGGATGCTTATCCATATCCCGCCCGACGTTTTCCACGAGACCTACAATACCGGCTGGGAACAGCTGAAACTGCTGGCCGTCTACAGCCCGCCGGGACCGGAGACCGAGCTGGCCAAGCTGCCCGGCTGCAGGGTGCTGCCGCCGGGGGAAATACCGATAAGATAGCTTGAGAACAGCAAAAACCCGCGCAGAAGTCGCGCGGGTTTTTTGCTGCCGGCGGACCGGCCGGGGTTTCCGCCAGTTTTTTCCGGAAATGTATGGACAAAGCAGCGCGACAGGGCTATAATTAAATATGTGAACGTTATAACTTTCACTTATATCGACGAGGTGGTTTCCGTGCTTGCGCGTATCGTGTTCTACCTGATCGCCGCTCCGGTCTCGGTTGTCATCTGTCTCTTAGTGCCGGTGCTTTATGTCGGCATTATGCTGCTTTGTCCGCTGGGCTTCATATACCGCTATTTCATCTACCGGGAGCCTGCGGACACTCCCCCGCCCCTGTCCCACGGCCATCAGCACGGATAAATAAAAGAGCCACGCCGGCAGCGCTACAACGCCGGCGTGGCTTTTTTTGCTGCCGGCGGCCCTTATTAAGTTAACGGCCGAAGGTTTGGTTTTTTTATTTTTCGACGAACCATTTGCCGTCGTCGCAGAACAGGTAGACTTCCCGGCCGCGAATGCGGCAGGTGTAGCGGATGCCGAGGCCGCCGCCCTTCAAAGAGGGCGCCTGTCTGACGTCGAGTACCCGGTCGATGGCGAATTTGCGGCCGTCGGTCCAGGTGAGGTCGAGCGGTCTGATCCGGCCGCTTTCGTCGTGTTCGGCGGTTACTTTTACGAAGGTTTTGCCCATACTGCCCACCTAACGGAAGAATGATACCGGGTGAATTACATGGTCGTCCTTGGGGTTGAAGCCGGTCAGCCGCTGGTCCTGGAGAAGGGCGCAGCGCTGGACGCAGTAGGGGCCGAACCGCTGGCGCAGCCGGTCTACCGCCCGCTCGAGGTTTTCGGCGCCGGTCTGGTCGCCGGCGAACAGGTCGAGCTGGGTATGGCCGGCGGCGGTGACGAGGTCGGCGCCGCGGACGCCGAGGCTGCGGATGGGCTTAGGCCAGCGGTAGTGCTCGCGGAACAGGTCCATGGCCCGGGCGGCGATGTCGCCGGATACGAAGGAGGACGCCGCCAGCCTGCCCTGGCGCTCGCAGGCGAAGAGGTCGCAGTCGCGGATGTAGATGACGACGGTACGGCATTTGAGGCCGTGCCGCCGCAGCCTGGCGGCCACGCTCTCGGCCAGGACGAAGACGATGAGTTTGACGTCCTCGTCGTTCACCAGGTCGCGCGGGGTGGTCGTGCTGTTGCCGATCGACTTCACGAAGGCTTCTTCGCCGCTGGCGCGGACCGACGCGGCATCAAGGCCGTTGGCGAAGTGCCAGAGGGTTTCGCCCCAGACGCCCAGGAGCAGGCGGAGGGCCTTGACGTCCCGCCGGGCCAGGTCGCCGATCGTCCGCACGGCCCGGTTCTCGAGCTTGTTTTTGGTCGAGCGGCCGACGTACAGGAGCTCGCCCACCGGCAGCGGCCAGACAAGGTCGCGGAAGTTGTCGGCAGTGATGACGGTGGTGGCGTCGGGTTTTTTCAGGTCGCTGCCGAGTTTGGCGAAGATTTTGTTGTAGGATACGCCGACCGAGCCGGTAATGCCGAGCTCGGCCAGCAGCCGGCCGCGGATGGCGTCGGCGATCGCCCGGCCGTCGCCGAACAGTCCGGTCGAGCCGCTGACGTCGAGCCAGGCCTCATCGATACCGAAGGGCTCTATCCGGTCGGTGTAGTCGGCGTAGATGGCCCGCGCCAGCCGCGAGAAGCGCAGGTATTTGCGGTAGTCGGCCGACAGACAGACAAGGCCGGGGCATTTCTGGCGGGCCTGCCAGATGGCCTCGCCGGTCTTGACGCCGCAGCCTTTGGCCAGGCCGTTTTTGGCGAGGATGATGCCGTGGCGGGCCTCGGCGTCGCCGGTGACCGCCACCGGCAGACCGCGCAGCTCGGGGCGGTAGAGGCACTCGACCGAGGCGTAGAAGTTGTTGAGGTCGACGTGGAGAATGGTCCGGGCCATAATTTCACCGCCAAAATCGAACACGTGTTTGTGTTTTTAGTATAATGGCGGACAAGTATTCGTGTAAAGAGGGGTAATTTTTGGCAATGGCCGCCAGCGTCTTCAGTTGCATAAGGCGGCAGCTCCCGACTGCATAATAACAGTGCAGAACACCGAAGGGAGGGTCATGGCTTTGGCGCAACTCAACCAATTGGATCTCCAGCATTTACGCCACCTGATCGGCGGCCACGAAACGGTGGCCAACAAGCTCGAGACGTACGCCCAGCAGTGCAGCGACGCCCAGCTCAAGCAGCTGTTTCTCAAGGATGCGACGGCGGCCCGCAGCAACAAGCAAAAACTGATGTCATTTTTGCAATAGGAGGGAACCCCGGGTGAAGGACAAGGATATGCTGAACGATTATCTGGCGATGATGAAAGGCAGCCTGGCTACCTACGCCAACGTGATCGCCGA
>JAEZLU010000146.1 GCA_023415075.1 Bacillota bacterium | reverse complement strand
AGCCAGAGCATGACATAGCAGGCAAATAAGGCTTTGACCAGCATAAGTTCGCCTCCTAACGCTTGGCAGGCCGGCTGGCGGCGAAAAATGCCCAGATGGTGTCGGTGGCGTTTAGGTGTCCCGGGTCGCTGCCGATATAACTTTCCGGGAAGATGGGTTCACCCCCCGGCCAGAGGTGTCCCAGGCCTTCCACCAAAATAAACTGCAATTTATGGCGGCCGTCGGCGCAGGTCAGGACAGCGGTACCGGACGGACCGGCTGCCGTCTGGGGAGCGGGGCAGCCGTTACGGGCGGCCCAGCCATTGATGGTGGCAGTCAGCGGCGGCTGGCGGAAGGAGCCCCACGGCAGGCGGATGATGCCGCCGGCCGACGGGTTGAACGGGTCGGCCAGACCGGCGATGAAGAGGGTCGGCGCCAGCTTCCGCGGTGGCGCCGGTGTGGCCGTCGGCCAGTAGGGACCGGCCACCGGGGCGATGGCGGCAAAGAGCCCGGGCAGTTCCTCGGCTGCTTTGAAGGTAAGCGAGGCGCCGCTGGAAAAGCCGGCGAGAAAGACCGCCTGACGGTCGGTAGCGTAGTTTTTGGCGAGGTCGGCGACCATAAGGCCGAGGAATTTCACATCATCCACCGTCTGCAGGAAGGCCAGCCCGCGACCCGAGCCGTCGTTCCACAGCTGGGGATTGGCCAGGAAGCTCGCCGCGCTCGCCGGGTTTGGGCGGGCGGCATCGGGGAAAACCGCCAGGAAGCCGGCTTCCTCGGCCTTACGGTCCCAGCCGGTTTCACGGATGACGCCGTCGCCAGTGGCGCCGGCTCCGTGGAGCATGATGACGACCGGCAGGGCGGTTTTACCGTCATAGACGGCCGGCAGGTAGACGGTGTAGGTGCGGACAAGGCCGCCTACCGACAGACTGCGACTGACGGTGGCCGCCTGACCGCCGCCGGCGACGAGCGGCCAGAGCATACAGGCGACGAAAAGCAGGATTAACCCTTTTTTCAGCATCGGCCGCCCCCTCCCTTTTTCTTCCTAATATCTCTTCTTGGCGTCCTACCAATATCCTGCCGGGGTTTTCAAGAAGGAATTGGCCGGCTGCAGGGCAAATGATAATAAATAAAGTCGGCCGTTCTTTTGGGGGTCCACCGGCTTGCCTGAAGGCGACTATTTCCCGGGAAATAATATTTTACCATGCAGTTTTCAGAAGGGGTGAGCCGACAATGCGTTACGAAGGGGTCGTTTACCGGCCGCCCAGCGAGGCCCACAGCCTGTTGATCCAGTGTACTATCGGTTGTCCGCACAATAAGTGCACCTTCTGCCCGATGTACAAAGAGGTGGCTTTTCGTATCAGGCCGGTGGCCGAGATCAAGGAAGATCTGAAGCAGGCGCGGGAATACTATGATGATGCCGTCGAAACCATGTTTTTGCCTGACGGCAATACCGTTCTCATGAAAACCGACCAACTGGTGGAAATACTCGCGTATGCCCGCCAGCTTTTTCCCGGGCTGCGACGGATAACCAGCTACGGCTCGGCCCGCTTTCTCAACCTGAAGACGGTCGATGAACTCAAGCGGCTCAGGGCGGCCGGCCTCGACCGCATCCACTCCGGCATGGAAAGCGGCGATGATGTGGTGCTGGCCCGCATCGCCAAAGGGGCAACGGCGGCTGAGATTATTGCCGCCGGGCATAAAGTTAAGGAAGCCGGCATGGAGCTGAGCGAGTATGTCCTTATCGGTATCGGCGGCCGCGAGCGGTCGCGCGAGCACGCTCTGGCCAGTGCGGCCGTGTTGAATGCGATCGATCCCGACTTTATCAGGCTGCGGACCTTCATCCCGCTTGCCGGCACACCGCTGTACGAAGATTGGCGGCAGGGCAGGTTCGGCCTGCTGTCGCCCCACGAAGCCCTGCGGGAGACGGCGCTGTTCATCGAGAACCTGGCGGCGACCGGCTGCCTGTATAGTGACCACCACTCCAACTACGCCTATGTAAACGGCCGGCTGCCAGCCGATAAACCGGCCATGCTGGCGACTATCCACAAGCTGTTGGCCGAGTCGGAAGCCTGTTTCCGGCCGCCGGCTGCCGGCGGGCTGTAAAAAAAGCCCCGACAAAGGCCGGGACTTCCAGTGGAACAACTATTTTGACTCAGGTGCCGGTGGTTTCGATTCATTGGACAGCAAGGTCTTGATTTCTCTCAGCGTTTCCAGATTGGTTACGACAGCGCAGGCTTTGCTCTTTTCATCCCACCACGCGCAGCGTTCCCGACGGCAGCCGAACTCGATAAGTGGGCAAGTTAGTCTGGGCGGCATGTTGACCTCCAGCCGATAGATAAAGTACCTTAAGTAGCTTCGCCGGCGACGGGGGATAATCCTTCCGGGAAGGACACAATCAGGTGGCGGCAGCCGGCAACGGACAATATTGATAATGGGCAGGAAAACGGCAGATGGATAAAATAGTTGTTGTAGCGGTCGGCGGCAGTCTTGGCGCAGTGGCCCGCTACTTATTGTCACTCTGGGCGGCCGAGCGGTTTGGCGCCGGCTTCCCCTACGGAACACTTATCGCCAACGTCGCCGGCTGTTTTGTTATCGGCGCTTTCATGACGCTGGCAACTGACCGGTTTATCGTCAGCCCGTACTGGCGGCTGCTTGTCACGGTCGGCTTTATCGGCGGCCTGACAACCTTTTCCTCGTTCAGTTACGAGACTTTCAAACTGCTGGAGGATGCGCAGGTCACCTCGGCTGCCGGCAATATTCTCCTCAACCTTGTTCTGGGATTCTCGGCTACCTGGCTGGGCATTGTTATCGCCAAATTGTTTTAGAAGGAGTAACCGATGCATCGCAATGTCGTCCTCTTAGGTCTGGTCAGTCTGCTGACCGACATCGCGAGTGAAATGGTCTACCCGCTGGTGCCCCTCTATCTGACCGCTGTACTGGGGGCGTCGCCATCCATCCTCGGCCTCATCGAAGGGATCGCCGAGAGTCTGGCCAGTCTGCTTAAGGTTTTCTCCGGGCAGATTTCCGACAAATTTGCGCGGCGCAAGCCGCTGGCCATCATCGGCTATGGCTTGTCGGCCGTTGGCAAGGTGCTGTTCGTGGTCGCCACCAGTTGGACCGGCATCTTCTGGGCCAGGGTCAGCGACCGCTTCGGCAAAGGCATTCGTACCGCGCCCCGCGACGCCATTATCGCCGAATCGGTCGAGGGCGGCAGCCGCGGCCGGGCCTTCGGGCTGCACCGGGCCATGGATACTGCCGGGGCGGTAATCGGCATCGGCTTGGCTTATTGGCTTTTCACCCACTACCAGGGCGAATACTCGCTGGTATTCCTGATTGCCGTTGTGCCGGCAGTCCTGGGTACGGCGTTGCTGCTATTAGTCAGTGAAAGCGGGCGGGGCGTGCCGGCGGCCGCCAAAAAGGCGGTTTTCGCCTGGAGCAGTCTCGACGGCAAGCTGCGGCGGTTTATTCTTATCACCTTTTTGTTCAATCTCGGCAACTCGTCGAATCAGTTTCTCCTGGTCAAAGCCGGGACGGCCGGATTTCCGCCGGAACAGGTCATTCTCCTGTACCTGCTGATGAATATCAGCTACTTCGTTATTTCCTACCCGGCCGGCCTTCTCTCCGACCGCCTGGGCCGGCGGGGTCTGCTGGTGTCCGGCTATGCCCTGTACGGCCTTGTCTATCTCGGCTTCGCCCTGTCGCAGGCTGCCTGGCACTATATTGCCCTGTTTGCCGTCTATGGTCTGTACATAGGCCTGACCGACGGCGTAGAAAAGGCCCTGTTGGCCGATATCGCCCCGACAGAGCAAAAGGCGACCGTGTTCGGTCTGCATGCCATGACAGTCGGGGTGGCGCTGCTGCCGGCTTCACTGCTGGCCGGCGTGCTGTGGGATGCCCTGGGGGCGGCCGCGCCGTTCTGGTTTGGCGGCATTACCGGCCTGCTGGCGGCGGCCGGCTTTTGGACAGTGCTGCGTTAAGCAGGCAAAATCCTGTGGGCAGGGAGGAAACGGGATGAAGGTGTATCTCTGGCGGCATAACCGTCGCTACCATAGCTGGAGCATGATTAACGAGCCGGTTGTGCACCAGTCCTGCTACACCGATGCCGTCATCGTCGTCCAGGCGGCCAGTGAGGAGGAGGCTTACCGGCTGGTGGCCGAACGTGAGCCGGACTGGCTGGTCGAGGATCTGAAGCGTCTGCAGCCGAAGGTATTCGAGGGACCGGCGGTGGTTTTCGCCGATGTGCGGGGAGATTGAGGCCGTGAGACGAAAAAGGCTTGTCTATGCCTTTGTGCTGTTGGCACTGCTTGCGGCCGCTTTTGTCAGCGGCCGCGACGCGGATGCGGATAAGGAACGGCCGGGAACTTTCGCCCAGGGAGTCTATAGCTTGGGCCCGGGGCAGACGGTCGGCAAGCTGCTTGTCGTCGACGGCGACGCCTATATTGCCGGGCGGGTTGAGGGCTGGCTGGCGGTGGTGGGCGGCTCCCTCCGCCTTGAGGAACAGGCCCGGGTGAGCGGGGCCATGCTGGTGTTCGGTGGCGAGGTAGTGGCTGCACCGGGCTTTCGCCTGACCGGGCCGGGCTGGCTGGCTTTTCCCCCCGGTTCGCCGCTGGTGCCTCTGTTGGCGGGGGCGCTTGCGGTCGCCGGTATACTTGGCTTTACTGGCGTCGTCCTGGCCGGCTGGCTAGGCGGGCGACTGGCTCGCAGGCTAGGCTTTTCCGAGTGGCTGCGTCGGTTCATAGAATACAACCACCAGCGCTGGCCGGCCCTTTTCGCGCTGGTCGGGCTGGCTGTCAGCGCTTTCTTGTTGGCGGTTTTCGTCCATCTGGCGGAAGAAACGGTTTATCAGCAGGAAGCGGCCCTTGTCGACAGTGTCGTCATCTGGCTTGTACACAGCTTGTCGGCCCCCGGCCTCGACCGGGTCATGCTGGCCGCGACCTATACCGGCTCCGGCTATGCCTACGCCTTGCTGGCGCCGCCGGCGCTGGCTCTGCTGGGGTATCTGGGCTGGCGGCGGGAAGCTATAAGTCTGGCGGCCTGCCTTGGCGGAGCGGCTTTTTTGAACTGGGCTCTCAAGCATTTCTTTGTGCGGGCCCGCCCCGATCTTTTCCGGGTGATCAGCGAAACCGGCTACAGCTTCCCCAGCGGCCATGCAATGGTCTCGCTCTGCTTTTACGGCATACTGGCCTACATCATCGGCCGCCGGCTACCCCGGCGCTCACGGCAGCTGGCGCTGTACCTTGCCGCCGCCGGCCTGGTGGTGCTTATCGGCTTCAGCCGCATCTACCTGGGGGTCCATTACCCGAGTGATGTCGCGGCCGGCTATATTGCCGGCGGCACCTGGCTGGCTTTTTGCATATCGCTGCTGTGGTGGTGGGAACTGAAAAAATAACGGGGGCTATGACCGAGCAGCCAAGCCCCCTGTTTATTATTTGTATTCTTTGGCCGGTTCCTCGCCGCAAAGCACCCGGCAGGCGCCTTCGGCCAGGGCTTGCAGCTCGTCCTCGCCCGCGAGGACGGTGACCGGGGCGATGAAGCCGATGTAGTCCTTGATTTTACCTGTGAGCAGTTTGGAGTGGGCAATACCGCCGGTCAGAACGATGTGGTCGACCTTGCCGC
>JAEZLU010000142.1 GCA_023415075.1 Bacillota bacterium | reverse complement strand
GCTTATCGGGCAGGAAGACGCGCTCACAGGCGGTGTCGCCGCGGCTGTTTATTTCGCGGTAGATTATCTGGAAGCCGAGGTTGGACATGCCGACATGGTAGGTGTTGGGGTAGGCCAGGGCGAAGCCAGTGCGGGCGCCGGGGGCGTAGACGGCGGCCCCGCGCTCGGCGGCCAGCTTTTTCTGGAGTTTTTCTTTGAGAAGCCAGGACATCGGATCACATCCATCGACAATTTCGCTAAAAAACCGAGCGGCAGGTAGCGGAAAATTATTCAAGGGTTTACTTACACATCGTTATAGTGTTTCCCTCCCCCGCCCTTTCCGATTAAACAAAAACAGCCCACATATGCGAGCTGAGTAAAAGCTTCTGGGCCGTTCAGAAGTCCCCAGATACAAGGCGCACCGGAAGAGAGCGCCGCGCCGCGTACACGGGACGTACGCAAGCAAGCGCTCTGAGGAGCAACGCCGTAGATGGGGGCTTATGGGCGGCCCTGTCGATTAGAGGCGTTTGACGGCTATAGCCTTGCGAATCTTCTGTATATTAGCGATTATCCGGTCAGGATGCCTGAGGAGCAAATTGACGTAGAGGACGTCGGCGATGGCCAGGTGCATAAGCCTGGCGGCCATGGCCTCGGAACGGTATTTTACCTCGCGGGCGGTGCCGTACAGACAGATGTCGGCTTTGCCGCTCAGGGGCGATTTCATGTGGCTGGTGATGGCGATGACGGTGGCGCCGCTTTCCTTGGCCATGTCGATCGACTCCAGGAGGTCGCGGTTGGAGCCGTTGTGGGAGACGGCAATGACGACGTCGCCCGGTTCCAGGAGGGCGGCCGAGGATATCTGCATATGGGGGTCGGCGAAGGAGTGGATGGGGATACCGAACCGCAGGAAGCGGTGCTCGATGTCGGCGGCGACGATAGCCGAGCCGGCCGAGCCGTAGACGTCGATCCGCCGGGCGGCGGTCAGGGCGTCGACCGCCCGCTCGATGGCCGCCGAGTCGATGAGGTGCAGAGTGTCCTGCAGGCTTTCGGCGATGCCGGCGAAAACCTTCTGGGCGACGACGGCCGGTTCGTCGTCGGCGGCCACTTCGTTGTAGACCGACTCCATCGGCGTGTAGAGGTCGCTGGCCAGGGCGATCTTGAAGTGCTGGAAGCCGCGGAAGCCGGTTTTCTGGCAGAGACGGAAGATGGTGGCTTCGGCGCTGTCGGAGGCCTCGGCAAGTTCGGTTATCGTCTTGTGGATGACCTCGGCCGGGTTGGCGAGGATGTAGTCGGCGATTTTCTGCTCGACCTTGGTGAGCGAGTTGTAGACGCTACGCAGGCGGGGCAGGCTGCCGCCGATGGTTTTTTCGCTGTTTTCCATGTTTTCCCTACCTTTCGCGATGCCAGGGTCGGCTGGATGAGGCGGCCGAATTCGTTTTTCCGGCAGGAATCGGCACGAAAAAGGGCGAATGCTAGGTCATTCAGGCGCTATCAGGGTTTCCATTCGGCGTGGAAGACGCCCGGGCGGTCGGTGCGCTCGAAGGTGTGGGCGCCGAAGTAGTCGCGCTGGGCCTGGAGAAGGTTGGCCGGCAGGCTGGCCTGACGGTAGCCGTCGTAGTAGCTGAGGGAGGCGTCGAAGGCCGGGCTGGGGATGCCGAGCTCTTTGCAGGCGGCGGCGACGTGGCGCCAGTTTTTCTGGGTGCGGGCAAGCTCGCCGCGGAAGAAGTCGTCGACCATCAGGTTGGCCAGGGCGGGATTGCGCCGGTAAGCGTCGGCGATGGCGTCAAGGAAGCGGGCCCGGATGATACAGCCGCCCCGCCATAAGAGGGCGATGGTGCCAAAGTCGAGGTTCCAGCCGTATTCCTGGCTGGCGGCCTTTAGGAGGGCGAAGCCCTGGGCGTACGAGCAGATTTTCGAGGCGTAGAGGGCGTCGTGGATGGCCTGGATGAAGGCCTGGCGGTCGCCGCTGTAAGCAGGCTCAGGCCCGGCCAAGAGCTTCGAGGCAGCGACGCGCTCGTCTTTGTAAGCCGACAGGCAGCGGGCGAATACCGCCTCGGTAATGGTCGGCGTAGGCACGCCGAGGTCGAGGGCGCTCTGGGAGGTCCATTTGCCGGTGCCCTTCTGGCCGGCTTTGTCGAGGACGAATTCTACCAGCGGCTTGCCTGTCGCTTCGTCGGTGCGGGCGAAGATGTCGCCGGTGATTTCGATAAGGTAGGAGTTTAAGGGTCCCTGGTTCCAGGCGGTGAACACCTGGTGGAGTTCGCCGGCCGTCAGGCCGAGGGCCTTGTGCATTATATAGTAGGCTTCGCAGATGAGCTGCATGTCGCCATATTCGATGCCATTGTGGACCATTTTTACGTAGTGGCCGGCGCCGTCGGGGCCGAGGAAGCTGCAGCAGGGATGGCCGGCGACCTGGGCGGCGATTTTGCTGAGGATGGGTTCGAGCAGCTTATAGGCGTCCTGGCTGCCGCCGGGCATCAGGCTGGGACCTTTGAGGGCGCCTTCCTCGCCACCGGAGACGCCGAGGCCGAGGAAGCGGATGCCGCGTTCGGCAAGCTCGCGGAAGCGCCGCTGGCTGTCGGCAAAGTAGGAGTTGCCGCCGTCGATGATGATGTCGCCGGCCGCCAGGTGGGGCAGGAAATCGGCAATCATGTCGTCGACCGGCTGGCCGGCCTTGACCATGAGGATGATTTTTCGGGGCGGGGTGAGCATGGCGACAAGCTCGGCCGGCGAATGAGCGCCGCCGACGGCCCGGCCTTTGGCTTTGCCGGCCAGGAAGGCGTCGACTTTGGCCACCGTCCGGTTGTAAACGGCGACTTTGAAGCCTTTGTCGACCATGTTCATGACAAGGTTTTCGCCCATAACGGCCAGTCCGGCGAGGGCGATATCGTATCTTTGCTCAGTCATTTTACACCTCATATTGTTAATATTCCCACTATTTTCGTGTTGATTGCCGCAAATACCTTCCCAATATGGAATTTTTTTTGCTATTATATAATTGTATCGGGGCATTTTTTTCAGCAGGGCGAGCCGGATTTTCGGCCGCCATATTTGGGCAAGGGGGAAACCCGTGAATTCACTAAACCATTTTAGTGCTTATCAACGGGCCATCGCCAAGGGCCATCTGTGCTCATGCGGGGCCGATTACGCGAAGCTGGACCGGCCGATCATTGCCGTGGTCAATTCCTGGAACGAGTTGACGGCTGGCCACGCCCACCTGCGGGAGCTGGCCGAGGAGGCCAAGCGGGGCATTCTGGCGGCCGGCGGCTACCCGCTGGAGTTCAATACGATCGCCATCTGCGACGGCATAACCCAGAGCCATGAGGGTATGCGCTACGTGCTGGCGAGCCGCGAATGGATCGCCGATTCGATCGAGCTGATGGTGGCGGGCCACGGAATTTTCGACGGCATGGTGCTTTTAGGCTCGTGCGACAAGATCGTGCCGGCCATGCTGATGGCGGCCGCCCGCCTGAACCTGCCGGCGGTCGTGGTGACCGGCGGCACGATGGTCAACCGCATCCCGCCTGCCGAGTCGAAAAAGGCCCGCCAGCAGTTCATGCAGGGGTCTATCGATGAAAAAGCTCTTGTGGATGTAACGCTCGAGTATTACCCCACCCCGGGTATCTGCCCGTTTCTGGGGACAGCCAACACGATGTGTGTGCTGGCCGAGGCTCTCGGAATGTCGCTGCCCGGCGGCGGCACGATACCGGCGGCCGCGCCCGAACGGGCCCGGCTGGCCTATGAGAGTGGCCGGACGGTTATGGATCTCGTTGCCCGCGGCCCGCGGCCACGCGATATCATGACCAGGGCGGCCTTCGCCAACGCCGTTACGGTGACGGCGGCCATCGGCGGCTCGCTCAACAGCGTGCTGCATCTGCCGGCGATCGCCGCCGAGTGCGGCCTCGAGGTGACGCTGGCCGATTTCGACCGTATCAGCCAGACCACCCCCCTGTTGGTGCGGGTTTATCCCAACAGCGACGAGTTCACGGTGGCCGATCTCGACCGGGTCGGCGGCCTGCCGGCGGTGGCCCGCGAGCTTGGACCGCTGCTAGATACTTCGGTGCTGACAGTCAGCGGCCAGACGCTGGCCGCCAACATCACCGGCGCGCCGGCGGCCGACGGCGATGTCCTGCGTCCGCGCCGCCACCCCTTCTCGCCCGAGGGCGGCATCGCCGTGCTGTACGGCAACCTGGCGCCCGGGGGCGCGGTTGTGAAGAGTTCGGCCGTGCCGACCAACATGCAGTTTTTTGCCGGCCCGGCCAGGGTGTTCGAGGCCGAGGAGGACTGCATGGCGGCGCTGCAGGCCGGCGAAATCGCCGAGGGCGCTGTGGTTGTGGTCCGCGGTGAAGGCCCGATCGGCGGCCCGGGGATGCGGGAGATGCATCGGGCTACCGAGGTGCTGGTCAAGCTAGGCCGGGCGGCCATCGTCACCGACGGCCGCTTTTCGGGAGCGTCGGCCGGCCTGGCGGTGGGCTATCTGTCACCCGAGGCGGCTGACGGCGGTCCCATCGCCCTCGTGCAAACCGGCGATCTTATCGAAATCAATATCCCGGCCCGGACGATCAATTGCTTGCTCAGTGAAGAGGAGTGGGCCCGGCGCCGGGCTGAATATAAACCGGGTAGCCGCCACACGGCCAGCAATTTGCTGAGGCTGTACGCGGCCACGACCGATTCGACCGCCAGCGGCGCGGTACGCCGCAAATTCTGAGGAGGTAGTAGTCATGGATGTAATCAAGGAGTTACTCGCAGGTATCCCGCTGCCGCAGATGGTAAAGGTCAAGCAGACGTTCCCGGCCCCCAAGGTGGCCGACGTCGAGAAAACGGTGCGCCAGGAGCTCGCCAAGCCGGGTATCGGCGACCAGGTGAAGCCCGGTATGCGCATCGCCGTTGCTGTCGGCAGCCGCGGCCTGGCCGAACTGCCCACGCTGGCCCGGGTTATGGTGGACGAACTGAAGAAACGGGGCGCAGCGCCATTCATCGTACCGGCCATGGGCAGCCACGGCGGCGCGTCCGCCGAGGGCCAGGCCGAGGTGCTGGCCAACCTGGGCGTGACCGAGGCTTCCGCCGGCTGCCCGGTCGTGTCGTCGATGGAGGTTGTCGAGATCGGCCGCCTGGATAACGGCCTGCCGGTTTATATGGATAAGCATGCCCACGGCGCCGACGGCATCGTGTTCATCGCCCGCGTAAAGCCGCATACCGCTTTCCGCGGCGCCAGCGAGAGCGGCTTGGTGAAGATGGTGACGATCGGCCTCGGCAAACAAAAAGGGGCCGAGTCGTGCCATGCTTACAGTTTCAAGTATATGGCCGAGCATATCGTGGCCATGACCACGATCGCCCTGGCCCGCACGCCCATCCTCTTCGGGCTGGGAACGGTCGAGAACGCCTATGACGAAATCGCCCGCATCGTGGCCGTGCCGGCCGGCGAAATCATCGACACCGACCAGAGGCTCCTGGTGGAGGCCAAGGCGAATATGCCGAGCCTGCTGTTCAAGCAGATCGACGTGCTGATCGTCGACCAGATCGGCAAGGATATTTCCGGCGACGGCATGGATCCCAACATCACCGGCCGCTACCCCACTCCCTACGCCAGCGGCGGCCCGGATGTCTCCAAGCTGGTTATACTCGATCTGACCGATAAGACCCACGGCAATGCCAACGGCATGGGGGCGGCCGATTTCGGCACCCGCCGGATGGCCGACAAGGTAAATTTCCCGATGACTTATGCCAACGGCCTGACGTCGACGGTGGCGCTGCCGACCCACATGCCGACCATTCTCGACAGTGACTATGACGCCATCCGGGCGGCCGTCAAGACCTGCAACGCCCGCGACCTTGCCAAGGCGCGGGTGGTGCGGATCAAGGACACGCTGCATCTTGGCGAGATCATGATTTCCGAGTCGATGCTAGCCGAGGCGGCCACAATCGCCGGCATCACCGTTCTCGGCAAACCGCAGGCGATGAGGTTCGACGCCGCCGACAGCCTTGACCGGGGGGACCTCTGATATGCCGGTAATCATCAGCGTCGATATCGGCACAACCGGCTGCCGGGCGGCCGCTTTCCGGCCGGACGCGGTCCAACTGGCCGGCAGCAGTGCCGAGTATCCGCTGCATACGCCTGAGCCGGCCTGGGCCGAGCAGGACCCGGAGGAGATTTATCAGGCATTTGTGCGGACGGTGACCCAGGTGGTGGCCGACGCCAAGCTGACGGCCGATGACGTGGCCGGCCTGTCCTTCAGCTCGGTCTTCCACAGTATGGTGGCGGTGGACGCCGAAGGCCAGCCGCTGTCGCGGCTCCTCATCTGGGCCGACACGCGGGCCCAGCAGTATACCGAGAAGCTGAAGGCCGAGCTCGACGGCAAGGCGATCTACGGTCGCACCGGCTGCCCGCTCCACCCGATGTACTGGCCGTCGAAGATCCTCTGGATGCGACAGGAGACGCCCCAGGTATTCGCCCGAACGGCCAAGTTCCTGTCGATCAAGGAGTATATCCTCTTCCGGCTGCTGGGCAAGTTCGTGGTCGACCGCTCGATCGCTTCTGGCACCGGCCTGTATAACTTCAAGACTCTTTCCTGGGACGAGGAGCTGCTGTCCGTTCTGGGCATCAGCGACGCCAAACTGTCGCAGGTGCTGTCGACTACGCATGTCGAGCGGTGCCTGACCCCGGCGGCGGCCGCGGCTCTCGGCCTGAAGGCCGGCACAGCCGTGGTGCTGGGCGCCGGCGACGGCGTCATGTCGGCAGTGGGCTCGGGGGCGGTCAATCCCGGCCAGTTGACGGCGATGATCGGCACCAGCGGCGCCGTCCGCGTAGTGGCCGACAAGCCGGGGGTGGACGAGCAGAGCCGAACCTGGTGCTATAATCTGACGGACGCCTACTGGGTGCTGGGCGGCGCCATCAACAACGGCGGCATCGTCTTCCGCTGGGTGCGCGATCAGCTGGGGGCCGAAGAGCGGCGGGAGGCGGAAAGGCTGGGCCTCGACGCCTATGATCTCCTAAGCCGGGAGGCCGCAGCGATACCGGCCGGCGCGGGCGGCCTGCTGTGCCTGCCCTTTTTCACCGGCGAACGGGCTCCCTACTGGAACGCTAACGCCCGCGGCGTGCTATTCGGCCTGAGCATCAACCATGAGAAGGCTCACATTGTCAGGGCCGCCCTCGAAGGGGTGGTTTTCCGGATGTTCAGTATTTTCTCGGCCCTGGAGGAGGTTTCCGGGTCGGTGACCGAAATTCGGGCCAGCGGCAGCTTTACCCGTTCGCCCCTGTGGCTGCAGATCATGGCCGATGTTTTCGGCCGGACGATCACGGTGCCGGGCGAGCCTGAGGGCTCGGTGTTCGGCGCCGCCGTGCTGGGAATGGCCGCCCTCGGCATGCTGGGCGACGTCCGCGAGGTGACCCGCTTTATCAACATCAAGGAGCGCTATCAGCCAGTCGCCGCCAACCACGAACGTTATCAGGCCTTGTTCGCTATCTATCAACGGGTTTACTGGAATCTGCAACAGGAGTTTTCGGCAATCACCGATCTCCAGCGGGCCTGGAGCAAACATTAGAGGAGATGCATCAATGACCAGAAAAGTTCTGATAACCGCCCGCTCGGTCGCCCAGTCGGCGGCTGCCAAGGCGGTGCTACAGGCCGGAGGCTGCGAGCTGTTTTTCAATCCTTACGACCGCCCGCTTACCGCGGCCGAGCTGGTGCCGCTGGTGACCGGCATGGATGCCCTGATGGCCGGCAACGACGAGGTGACGGCCGCGGTGATCGCCGCCGGCCAGCCTTGTCTGAAAATTATCGCCAGAAACGGGGTAGGCTATAACAAGATTGATGTGGCGGCCGCCAAGAAGGCCGGCGTCGCCGTGACGGTCACGCCGGGGGCCAATAACAAGTCGGTGGCCGATATGGCCATTGGCCTGCTGCTGGCTGTCGGCCGCGGTATTCCCCGGATGGATGCCGGCGTGCGGGCCGGCTCGTGGGACCGAGTGAGCGGCTGCGAGCTTGACGGCAAGACGCTGGGCGTGGTCGGTACCGGCAGCATCGGCACTGAGGTGATCAAACGGGCCGCCGGCTTCGGGCTCAGGATTGTCGCCTTTGACCCGGTTCACCGGCCCGAGCTCGAGGCCGAGTATGGCGTGACCTACCTGCCGCTGGCCGCCGTGCTGGCCGAAGCCGATTTCCTGACCCTCCATGCGCCAGCGACGGCGGAGACTGCCGGGCTGATCAACAAAGCCAGCCTGGCGACGATGAAGCGAACGGCCTTTATCGTAAATACGGCCCGCGGCGACCTGGTCGTCGAAGACGATCTTTACGACGCCCTGAGCCAGGGGCGGATCGCCGGCGCGGCCCTCGATACTTTCTCGCATGAGCCGTTCACCGACGAACGGTGGTTTGCCCTGAAAAACGTCGTCTTCACCCCCCACGCCGGGGCCAACACGGCCGAGGCGGTCACTAAGATGGGGGTAATGGCGGCCGAGGAAGTGGTCCGGGTGTTGTCCGGCCAGCCGCCGCTGTACCCGGTAGCGTAAGGAGGAGGCTTTGTCTATGAATCTCAAGCTCAAAGGCATTATTCCGGCGGTGCTCACGCCGTTCGTCAACGACGAGGTCGACTATCAGGCCCTGGCCCGCTACGTGGACTGGCTGATCGGTCACGGGGTCCACGGGCTTTTCCCGGTGGGCACCAACGGCGAGGGCCTGGTGCTAACGACAAGCGAGCGCAAGGCGGTGGCCGAGACGGTGGTTAAAACGGCGGTCGGCCGGGTGCCTGTCCTGGTGCATACCGGGGCGGCCAGCACCCGCGAGGCGATCGAGCTGACCGTCCATGCCCGCAGCATCGGCGCCGACGGCGCCGGCGTGGTGGCACCCTTTTATTTCCCGCATGACGACCGCTGTCTTGAGGAGCATTTTGTGGCCGTGGCCGAGGCGGTGGCCGGCTGGCCGGTTTTCGTGTACAACATCCCCGGCAACGCCAAGAACGACGTGTCGCCCAGGGTGCTG
This sequence comes from Bacillota bacterium, assembly GCA_023415075.1. GTDB lineage: Bacteria > Bacillota > Negativicutes > Sporomusales > UBA7701 > JAEZLU01. The sequence continues at coordinate 293 of JAEZLU010000142.1, read as the reverse complement.
GCGGCGGTGGCCAAGCGCTGCCCGAACGTCATCGGCATCAAGGACTCCAGCAAGGATCTCGGCCGCTTCGAGGACTACATCGCCAAGATGGGGCCGGACTTCACGGCGATCGTTGGCACCGACGCCCTGGTCTATCCGGCAATGATGATGGGCGGGGCCGGCGTGGTGTCGGCGGTGGCCAACGTCTTCCCCGAGTATATGGTCAAGCTGTACGACGCGGCGATGGCCGGGCGGCACGCCGAGGCCCAGAAGCTGCAGTACTTCGTCAACAAGCTGCGCGATGCCCTGAAGAT